>JALSJZ010000021.1 GCA_026989135.1 Sedimenticola sp.
GAATCTAGGGTTATGGTTTCCAGGGATGGGGGAAGACCAGGCGAACCTGATAATCACCCTCGATCTCACTCATGGTCAGATGGGCTTCGCCGCTAAACAGCCCTTCGAGGCGCTGGCGGATATTCTCCAGCGCCATGTGGTTGCCGCTGCTGTGTGGGGTGCTCTTTTCGGAGGGCTGGGAGTTTCTGATCCCCAGGTTGACCCGGCCGCGGCGGTAGCGGCCGGTGATCTGGATCTTCCCCCCTGCGGGCGATGGTTCGATGCCATGATAGACCGCATTCTCCAGCAGGGGTTGCAGTATCAGCTGCGGTATGACGGCATTTTCGGGCAGCTCGTCCAGATCCCATTCGATTTGGATGCGATCCCCCAGGCGCTGCTTTTCAATGCGCAGATAGCCGCGTGCCAGCTCCAACTCGTCCCCCAGGGTGGATTGGGTGGCCGCCGATGAGAGCGATGCGCGGAACAGATCCGCCAGATCCAGTATCGCCTCCTCAGCCACTTCGGGGCGGGTGCGGGTCAGGCTGGCGATGGTGTTCATGCTGTTGAACAGGAAGTGTGGCCGGATGCGCGATTGCAGCGCCTGCAGGCGGGCCTGTGATTCGGCCACGGCCTGCTGTCGCCACAGAAACTGGATGTGAAGGTAGTGCAGCCCCAGGGCGGTGACGATGATACTGATGCCGAGGCTGCGAAAAAGGAAGTCGGAGTGGCTGCTCGTTACCCCCATTGCCGGGGCACCATCGCTAAACAGCTGAAAGGCCGTCTCACTGACGGCCAGGGTGACGCATTGAATAATGAGCCAGGCCAGAATGGCGGCCTTGATGTGACCCTGCCGGTTCAGCCAGGGGCGAAACAGGCAGAGCAGGGCTGCGCTGGTGAGGGCTATCCACTGTATAAAGAGGGAGCGCAGGCTGAGTTCGTGCAGGATATGGCTGGATGCGACATTGGCGCTCAATGTGAGCATCATGGTCAGCAGTTCGGCAGAGACGATGGTGATGAGCAGGCTGCGCAGCGTACAGAAATCCGGCAGGAAGCCGGCCTCCTGGGCGCTCTTTGCTGTCGGGTTTTTCTGCTTTTTACGCATCTCGCTTCTGACTCTTGGGTATAATCCCCGGTATCAAACCTCCAGGAATCCTGTTCAATGAGTGACAATAATATACCTGCAAAACCGTGGTCTGGCCGATTTAATGAGCCAACGGATGCGTTTGTCGAGGCCTTTACCGCCTCGGTAGACTTTGACCGACGACTCTACCGCTATGATATCCAGGGCTCCATTGCCCATGCCACCATGCTGGCCAGGGCCGGCATTCTGAGCGCGGCTGAACGGGATGAGATCATCTCCGGCCTGGAGGCGGTTTGCGAGCAGATCGAGCACGGCGAATTCCAGTGGTCGGTGGCGCTGGAAGATGTCCACATGAATATCGAATCAGCCCTTACCCAGCGTATAGGCAATACCGGCAAAAAGTTGCATACCGGGCGTTCGCGTAATGATCAGGTGGCGACCGACATCCGGCTCTATATGCGTGATGAGATCGAGATCATCCGTGCCGAGATCCTGCGGCTGCAACAGGCGCTGCTGGATATTGCCGAACGCGAGGCGGATACGGTCATGCCCGGTTTTACCCATCTACAGACCGCTCAGCCGGTCACCTTTGGTCACCATATGATGGCCTGGTTCGAGATGTTACAGCGGGATCGGGAGCGGCTGGCAGACTGCAACAAGCGGGTCAACATCATGCCGCTGGGCGCCGCTGCCCTGGCCGGCACCACCTACCCTATCGACCGCCACTACACGGCGGAGCTGCTGGGGTTTGAGCGGCCTGCCGAGAACTCACTGGATGCGGTCAGTGATCGTGATTTTGCAATCGAGTTCAGTGCAGCCGCATCGCTGATTATGATGCATCTCTCGCGTTTCTCTGAGGAGCTGGTGATCTGGTCATCGGCCCAATTTGGTTTTATTGAGCTCTCAGACAGCTTCTGCACCGGCTCCTCCATTATGCCGCAGAAGAAAAACCCCGACGTGCCCGAGCTGGTGCGCGGAAAGACCGGGCGGATCTTCGGTCACCTGATCTCACTGCTGACCCTGATGAAGGGCCAGCCGCTGGCCTACAACAAGGACAACCAGGAGGATAAGGAGCCGCTGTTCGATACCATTGATAATCTCAAGGGGTGCCTCAAGGTGTTTGCTGACATGATCCCGGCCATCGCCTGCCGACATGACAATATGCGCCATGCCGCGATGCAGGGCTTTGCCACCGCAACCGATCTGGCAGACTATCTGGTCTGCAAGGGGACGCCGTTCCGGGATGCGCATGAGGTGGTTGGCAAGGCGGTGGCGTTTTGCATTGAAAAGGATAAGGATCTCTCGGCCTGTACGCTGGCTGAGCTACAGCAGTTCTCCAGCGATATTGGGCAGGATGTGTTTGAGGTGCTGACGCTGGAAGGCTCGGTAGCGGCGCGAGATCATATTGGCGGCACCGCACCGGGGCAGGTTCGGCAGGCGATTGTGCGGGCGCGTCAGAGCATAGCGTCGGGCGAATAAATTTACACTCAAGTTTAACCCGGGATGGCCGCTAACGTCCCCGTGCAATGCAGGTCCTATCGTGCCTGTTTCCAATGCTAAGCTGAAGGATTAAAGAGATGGCAACAAATCAAACCCATATTTCCGAACAAGAGTGGTTCCAATCATGCCCCAACGGCTTGCTGGCGCTGGATAGCCAGGGCGCAGTCTGCGGGGTGAATCCCGTGCTTGAGGCGGTGACCGGCCTCTCTGCAGAGCACCTTCTGGGGCAGAACCAGGAGACCCTCTCCTCAGCGGCTCACCGCCCACTTCTGGAAGGGGGAGATCTTGTGCATCTACAGGGTTCAGGGGTTGACTGCTGGTTGCAGCGGGAGAAGCGGGAGTTAAAGGGAGAGGGCATCACGCTGCTCTATTTTCAGGATGTAACAGAGCGGCAGAAGTTGCGGCAGAAAAATGAGCAGCTGATGCGCCAGATGGAGGAGCTGGCCATCACCGACAGGCTGACCGGCCTGGCCAATCGTCGCGCACTGACCCGGATGCTGGATGCGCAGGTGACGCGCAGCCGCCGTTATCAGAACCCACTCAGCCTGGCGCTTGCAGAGATCATTCCACAGAACTCGGAGGCCATTTCGGATGAGCTGCTGCTTACCGTGAGTAACTATCTGCGGGATCGGCTGAGGTGGGCCGATGTGCTGGGGCGCTGGGATGAGAGCCGGTTTATGCTGATGCTGCCGGAGACCTCGGAGGAGGCGGCCAGCACCCTGATTGAAAACATCAGCAATGGGGCGGCCGATCTGGTGTCAGCGGAAGGGCGGCAGGCACCGGGGTTTCGCCTGCGTTTTGGTCTGGTCGAGTGGGGTAAAGGGCTGGACAGCGTGCGCCTGACCCGGCAGGTTGAGCATGCACTGGATGCAGCAGAAGCGTCCATGGCCTCCTGATCGGAAACAGGCGGCGAGCAGTGGCAGCCTCTACCCCCGGACAGCCCCCCAAGGGGGACATTGACCGCAAGGCGCTGCAAAAAATCCGCCGCCGCTTTGACAGCCTGCACCAGGCGCGTCTGCAGCGCATACAGAGAGAGCTGCCGCCCCATCAGCAGAACTACATCAAGCTCCTCTCCCTGCTGTTTCATATCAACCACCCGATGCTGCCGGGATATGTCAACAGCGAAACACCTGCCGGGCTATCTGACTTTTCGCCATCCAACGAGCAGCTGCGTATTGCCAAATCCATCAGCCGGAGTTTCGCCTATCGCAGGCGTGCCCACCGTCGCCATCTGATCCATGGCATCTATCTTATGGGCAGCATGGGCAGCATTGCGCATACCGATAAAAGCGACTTTGACATCTGGCTGATTCACGACCCGCAGCTGGATGCGGAACAACGCAATGCACTGAGTGCCAAGGCAGGTCTGCTGGAGGTCTGGGGTGATGAGCTGGGGCTGGAGGTGCACTTTTTTGTCATGGATGTGGACTCCTTTCGACGCGGGGATCGGGCGGCCCTCTCTCATGAGAGCAGCGGCACCACGCAGCAGCGCCTGCTGTTGGAGGAGTTTTACCGTACCGGCATACGGATTGCCGGGCGCTACCCGCTGTGGTGGCTGGTGCCCCCGGAGCATGAGTCTGACTACCGAAGCTATGCGGATCGGCTGCTTGAGAGACGCTTTGTCAACCCGCATGAGTGCCTGGACTTTGGCGGGTTGCAGAAGGTTCCGGTGGCGGAGTTTTTCAGTGCAGCACACTGGCAGCTCTTCAAGGGTATTGAGTCGCCCTACAAGGCGGTGCTCAAGATCCTTCTGATGGAGGCCTATGCGCGTGAGTACCCGGATATCAGATGGTTATGTCAGCAGGCCAAGGCCGCCATCTATGGTGGCTGCACGGATCTTGCCAAGCTGGATCCGTATGTACGCCTCTACCTGCGGGTTGAGCAGTATCTGCTGGAGCGTGGCGAGCCAAACCGGCTGGAGCTGGCGCGGCGCTGCTTCTATTTTAAAACCGAGCAGGCGCTGAGTCAGAAACAGGGTCAGCAGCGAGAGAACTGGAAGGCCGCGCTGCTGCTGTCACTATCCAGTGGCTGGGGCTGGGGGCAGGCGGAGTTTGCCACACTGGATGCCAGGGACAGCTGGAAGATCGACCGGGTAACTGAAGAGCGCAACCGGCTGGTGCAGGAGCTTTCGTACAGCTATCGCCTGCTGACAACCTTTGCCCGTGAACATGCGCAGGAGCATCGCGTAGATCCGGCGGAACTTAATCTGCTGGGGCGCAAACTCTATGCGGCGCTGGAGCGCCGCCCTGGCAAGATTGAATACCTGAACCCCGGAATATCCAAGGATATGCTGGAGGAGCATCTCACCCTGCATCGAGTGGCGCGCAAGGATAAAGAGGGAAGCTGGTTTCTCTATCGGGGGGAGATTGATGAGTCTGAGCGGGGTTACCATAAGCCGCTAAAGACCAGCACCGGGCTGGTGGAGCTGCTGACCTGGTGCCATCTGAACCGGATCACCAGCCGCGGCACCCATTTCAGGCTCTACCCCGAGAGCGGCTCGATCACGGCGGCCGATGTCAGTGCCCTGCTGGATGCGCTGCGCAGCCTCTGTCCCCACGACCAGCAGCCCCAGGTGCCACTGACGGCGCTGGCCAATGCGCCCTATGTGGTCTCATGCGTGCTGTTTGTCAATGTGGGGCATGACCCTATGGCGCATCTGGCAAAGCAGGGGAAGCAGTTGACCAGCAGCCGCTGCAATCCGCTCAGCTTCGGTGCCATGCATGTCAGCCTGCTGCACAGCCTGGAGCAGCTTATCAGCACCAGCTGGGGCGAGCTGCTGGTCGTCAGGCATGATGGCAAGGCGGGATTGCTGGATAGCATCTGCCAGTATCTGCAGCTTGCCATGCAGGCGCCTCAGGGGGTGCCGGCACCGGTGGTCAATGCACGGGGTTTCTCATCCAACCGGGCGAGTCGTATTGCGCAACGGGTGGAGGAGGTGTATCAGAATATCTATCACAATTTCAGCCAGAGTGAGGAGGGGCTTGATAGTCGCTATATCATTCAGATTGATGATGATTACTGCCTTATTCAGCGTGGTGAGAAGGAGTTTTCATGGTTTGAGATGGATGGCATGCCGGCGCTGCTGGAGGAGCTTGGGCAGCCATTGAGCCGCTACCGCCCTACGGTGGTTGACCCGCAGACATTGACGGATAGCCCGATCCCCACCATCTTGCAACAGAACCGGGCCGGACAGATTCAGCTCTTCTTTTATACCGCACGGGGCTACACCGATCTCTATATTCTTGATGAGCAGGGCGCACTGTTCTGCCAGCAGATAGAGGATGCAGATGAGCATCACCTGCTGGTTCAGCAGCAGCGCTTTTTTGAGCAGCACCTGGATCGACGTGATCTGCTGTCAGCTGCGGGGGCGGGGCATGCTCATGAATCTGCGCAATACTACCGTCTCTCAAAAAGTGCAGATGGAGGCTGGTGGCTAACTGACCGGCACCCACCGATTGGTGAGATCCCCTTTAATTATCTTGAGCTGCGGCTGCTCAGTGACAGTGCCGATCTGACAAAAGGGCACTTTAGCCTGGTCTGCCGTAACAGAGAGTTCAGCGCAGTGGAGTATGGTGATCAGCTCTATGCTGCGGTTGCTGAACAGGTGCAGGCCTGGAGGAGAGGCAATAAAAACTATCCGCTATACCTCACGGGCGTAGAGCTTGCCGGGGTGACAACGAATCGCAGTAACAGCACCATTGAAATGCTGCACCTCAAAAAACGACTGGAGGAGAAGCTTAATCAGGCGCTGGCAAGGCTTTCGAGCCAGTAATCTGGGTTATACTCCCCCGCTTACGCGAAGCAGAGGGGCTTTCTCAGATGAAAACCATACATTGTCTTCTCATCCTGTTGCTTGTGATGAGTGGCTTGCTGGCAGCTTGCGGGCAAAAAGGCGCACTCTATATGCCGGAGGCGGCACAGCAGGAACAAGAAGAGAGGCGGTAGCAGCAACTTATGGATCACTTCAAATACCGCAATGGCCGGCTGTACGCCGAAGATGTGCCATTGGAACAGATCGCCCGGCGCTGGGGCACGCCGTGCTATGTCTACTCAAAAGCGACCCTTGAGCGCCACTGGCGCACCTTTGATGAGGCATTCAAGGCACGGCCGCATCGGATCTGCTTTGCCGTTAAGGCCAACTCCAATCTGGCGGTGCTGAATGTGCTGGCCCGGTTGGGTTCCGGCTTTGATATTGTTTCGGTGGGCGAGCTGGAACGTGTATTGGCAGCGGGTGGCGATGCCGACAAAGTGATCTTTTCCGGTGTCGGTAAACGGGCGGATGAGATGCGCCGGGCGCTGGAGGTGGGTATCCACTGCTTCAATATTGAGTCAGCCCCCGAACTGGAGCGTCTGGATCGGGTCGCAGCTGAGATGGGGCTTCAGGCACCCATCTCCGTGCGGGTCAACCCTGATGTGGATGCCGGTACGCACCCCTATATCTCGACCGGGCTGAAAGAGAACAAGTTTGGTCTGGAGATCGATCAGGCGCTGGCGGTCTATAGCCGGGCGGTGCAGCTGGAGCATATTCGAATCTCCGGGATTGATTGCCATATTGGTTCCCAGCTGACCTCTCTGCCCCCGTTTCTGGATGCGCTGGATCGCATCCTGATACTGGTCAAAAAGCTCAAATCCAGGGGCATTGTGCTGGATCATCTGGATCTGGGTGGCGGCCTGGGTATTCGCTATACCGATGAAGAGCCACCGCTGCCAGCCGAATATGCTGCCGCACTGTGCGAGCGCCTGGGTGATTCGGCACTTGAGATCTGTATCGAGCCTGGCCGCGCCATTGCCGGTAATGCCGGTGTTTTGCTGACCCGGGTCGAGTATATCAAGCCGACCCCAAACAAGGATTTTGCCATCGTTGATGCGGCCATGAATGATCTGCTGCGCCCTTCGCTCTATCAGGCCATTCAGGAGATTGTCCCGGTTGTACAGAGTGACGACGGCATACCGGGCTGCTTTGATCTGGTGGGGCCGGTCTGTGAGACCGGTGATTTTCTGGGCAGGGCGCGCGAGATGAAACTCAAAAACGGAGAGCTGCTGGCGGTGCGCTCCAGTGGTGCCTACGGGTTTACCATGAGTTCCAACTACAACTCCAGACCGCGTGCAGCTGAGGTGATGGTCGATGGCGATCAGATGCACCTTGTGCGCGAGCGGGAGATGGTTGCAGACCTCTATCGGGGCGAATCAATACTGCCTTAATCTGCCATTGATGGTTTAGAACATGCGGCGTCTTTTTTTTAGTCTGCTGTTACTATCTCTGCTGCCACTGGGGCTGGGGTTGCTGGTGCTGTTTGCACTCGAACCCGCACCAGCGGTTAAGGCTGCCGATGCGCTGACGCATCAGGATATTGAGCGGGCGCGCCAGATCCTTGCGCAGCATAACCCCTATCGGCTTAAAACGGGTGCGCTGCAGCGCCTGATTCTGAGTGAAAAAGATCTCACCCTGGCTGCCAACTACCTGATAAAAAATACAGGTGCGGGTGGTGCCGTCATTAAACTGTTGCCTGGCCAGCTCAATCTCAGAGCCGCCATTCGTCTCCCTGAAAACCCTGTCAATCCTTATATAAATTTACAGCTAACCATTACAGAAAACCAAGGAAAAACCACGGTTTCTGAACTGTATGTTGGCCAGCTCCCTGTACCAGGTCGCCTTGCAGATTTTGTTCTGGTTGAGATCATGCGCTACCTGCTGCATACCGAAGAGAGGGAGCTGATCAAGGAGACGATTAAAGAGCTGACCTTTTTAGATGGCACCATGCAGGTTATCTACAGGTGGCAGCCAGAGTGGATTGCCAGGATCAAGTCGCGCCTGATCTCACCGCAGGCGAGAGATCATATCCGCAGCTACTACAGCAAGATGGCTGAGCTGACACGGCAGCCGGGATTGAAACATCGCTCATCGCTTATGCATATCATGCGCCCCCTGTTTGCCTATGCCCGGCAACGCTCAGAAAATGGAGATCCGGTTGCAGAGAATCGGGCAGCGCTGATGGTACTGGCTGCCTATGTTATGCCAAGAGCCTTTAATGCATTGATGCCCAATGTGTCAGATCTGCCGCGACCCCGCAGGTTCGTTTTGACGTTGGATCGGCGTAAGGATTTTGTTGAGCACTTTGTGGGGTCAGCAGCATTGGCGGCAATGGGTGATGCAAAGCTGGCTGATGCGGTGGGTCTGCACAAAGAGGTCGCAGATTTTAAGGGGCGAAGTGGCTTTAGCTTTACCGATCTGGCCGCAGACCGGGCGGGTACGCGTTTTGGGGAGATAGCAACGGCATCGGCTGGTCAGGCGCGTAGGGTGCAGCAGCTGCTTGCCAGTGGCGCGCGTGAAGAGGATCTGATGCCCAAGGTTCGTGATCTGCCAGAAAACATGACCGCAAGGGAGTTCAGGCAGCGTTTCAAAGAGATCGGCAGCCCGGCGTTTAATAAATTGAAGCAACAGATCGAACAGCGGATTGCAGCCTGTAGACTCTATCGCGAGGCCGGCTGATTTCAGCAGAGGGGTGGAGTGAGGGGGCTGGCGTGACAGCCCCTGCTCCCGGTGTCACCAAAAGGGTGATCCGGAGCGGGCTTATAGGTGATGCACTGCGTTAACTGGATAGCGCGGTTTGGGCGTAATGCAGGATCTCTGCTCTGATGCGTGAACGGAAAGGCTCAGGAAGGCGTGACCAGGCTTCAGCAACCGTGCGTGCTTCGGTATCCAGATGGCTGTTTGGCTCTTCTCCAAACATCAGCCAGGAGGGCGTGACCTCAAGTGCAGAAGCGATCTCATTGATCTTTCTTGGGCGCAGGCTGCGGCCATTCTCAATCTTTTGGATGACGGCCTGATTGGTGCCGGCATGTGCGGCCAGTTGATCCTGTGTCCAGCCTTTTTCGCGGCGTCTGCAACGCAATCTCTCACCAAGCGAAATTTGATAGTCGGCTATTCTGTGCATGTTACTCATAAGCAACTTCCTCTCTGGGACAATTTTGTATTACTCAAGTGTCGATGAAGCTAGCGGCATAAAAGTGAGGGATCTTTAGGTTCCCCGGCTGGTGTGCGAGGGGAGAACAATCGGGGTTTGACTGGAGATAAAGAGGGGTGCAAGCGACAGGACTGCATCTGGTTTTAGGTGGTTTTGCCGGTTACTGATTGAGAGCGGGTTGAGCGACTGATGTTTTTATAATTGCTTTGCATGTTTCAAAAAAACAAGCAAAAACATGCTGTTATAGTTGCTTCTTAAGTGCGTGTGCGGCGTTTGACAAGCGATTCCAGGGTTAATGAAGACATCTGTTGTGGAGCATGGTTAAACCCTGCATGGGTGTGTGATCTATATGTATCCCCCCGGTTTTTTTGCAGTAAAAACGTATGTTTTTTGTGTGATAGTTTGTGACGGGCATCACACTTTTGGGCGCTCTGGCAGAGCAGGCAGGGGGAAGTAAATGACTATTTCAGTATGATTTTCATATATATAGCGCTGTCTATATTCTCAAAAGGCCTATTTGCATTTGAGTCTGCTGTTTGGGTAGTGCTGAGCTGACGGGTACATACAGCGCCACCTGTCCGAACCCGGTTCTCATACTGTTGGCTACCCTATAAAGAACATGTTAATTTGCGCGCTAAACAGATATTGCCTGTGTATTGTAAATGCATGGTCAGTCTGTACTGTAGCTATGTAGCTGCGTATGTATCGGAGGCGTTGGCAAGGTGGGATCGGTTTTTAACAGGGTGGTAACTGCCACTACAGCAAATGCCTTTATGATTAAGGGTCTGCTGCTGTCTGCGCTTTTTGCCTTTATGGCTCCTGCTGCGCATGCGCTGGATTACCCCCACCAACCGGCCAACCCTATACTCCCTGATATAAGCTGCCTCAGCTGCCATGACCTGCATGGCTCACTGGGAGGGCTGCTTACGGCCTCCACGCCCAACCCTGACATGGGTGGCGACAATACCGAATCGAATAATCTCTGTTGGAGCTGCCATACCGGCCCGGCACTGGCACCCTACCGGCTGCCTCACTCCAGTGACCAGATCAGCCAGCAACATGGCAGCTGGAATATGGAGTGCGCAGACTGTCACAATCCACACAGTCAAGATCAGATACAGACCTATGGCAGTGCCGCGTATCTGGCCAGCGGCACCTTGAGTGCGGTCACCTCAGGCGCAACCAGCACCCTGACCGATGCGACCGCAACCTGGACGCCAGATGAGCATGCAGGCCGCATGGTTTTCCCGAATGTCAATGCGCGTGACCGTCGGGGTCGTCCCATTGGCAACCTCAGCTACCGGGTGCTGAGCAATACTGCCACAACGTTGACGATTGATGGTGCCATTGATACCTCTTATATTGCGACAGGTGACAGCTACGCCGTCATCTACGGAAAAAACATTCGGGATAAGATCAAGGTGCCTGGTACCAATACCTGGAAACCCGTCAAGTTCTTCCGCCAGACAGGAGCCAACTCCTTTGCTGATGGGGATGCAGTCTATGATGGGGTATGCCAGGTTTGCCACACCAAGACATGGCATATGCGAAATGATGGGAGCGCGGCAGATCAGGCCCATGAGAACGTAGGTGTAGGCCGGGCTCTTGAGCAGAACTGCACGGAACTCTGCCATCTGCACAGCAACGGCTTTGGTCACTATAAAGGAGTTACCACGGATGGCTGTATTGAGTGCCACGGCCATGAGGTGGGGACGCGATACGATGCAGATATGACGCCAGCCTACGCCGCTGGAGCCGTGGCAAGCCAGGGCAAGGGCAGCGCAGCCCCTCACGCCACCCATACCGAAAGCGGTGTCATGTCACCGGCCTCGGCCGGGGATGATGATGTGCGAGGGCCTGGACTTTACTGTGCGGACTGCCACAACATCAATAATATGGCCTTTTTCAAGACCGGCACAGATCAGAATGGTGATGGGTTTTATAACCTGAATGAGACAGATGTCTGTGATCTCTGTCACAGCCCGGATGGTGCCTATGATGGTGTTGATGATCCGGTTGTGGGTGCCAAAAACAACTGGCGCACGGGCGGTGTCTACGCTGTGGATGGCACCCTCAAGGCGGGCAAGGAGAAGTGGTGCGTGGGTTGCCATGATCAGGGCACGGCGGTAATCAATGGCCGACAGGCTCCGGATGTGGCGGGTAACGGCACCACCTATGGGTTCTATGTCTCAGGTCATGGCTCAAAGGCGCAGGAGTGCCAGGATTGCCATGACCTGACCGTAAACCATAATTTTGACGGACAAAAGACCTACAAGGCAACACTGGATAATTACCAGGCCGGCTACCGCCTGAAGGATGTTAATGGCCTGCCGCCAATGAATATCCCCCTGAATGAAGCGCCCTATAACACCAGAAACTGCAACTTTGATGAAAATAATTACCGTCTCTGTCTGGTCTGTCATACGGAGCAAGGCTCAGGCACCATGGGTACGCCGCAGAACCTCTTCACTAATACAGACGATGGCGGGCAGGAGTGCGAAACCAATTTCCCTGGAAGCAACCCATATTATGTTGGCCCAGCGGGAACCATGATCACCGGCTTCCGGAATGAATCCGGTGCTGGCTTTAGCTTTGGTTCAGATGTACCGGCCAATGGCCACTGGGATCACCTGGTCGATTTTTCCTATATTTTTGGCCCGCTGCTCTGGAAGTCGGACGATACCGGTACGCCAAACTCCCGCATGAGCTGTCCTGCCTGCCATAACCCGCATGGTGCAGGTTTTGGTGCAGATACACCGACCATACGCATGACGCGCAAAGCCTTTGAAATTGGCTGGGGAACAGATGCAAACGGTGACTATGGCCAATTGAATCAGCCGACCGCTCTTTCAAGTACATGTGCTGTCTCCTGCCATTTTGGAACGGATCCCGCTTACTATAAATACTACCGGGATCACCCCAGTCCACAGATAGCCAGCATAAGCGTGGTGGACAGCAACAGTGCGGATCCCCTGCCGGCTGAAGCCGGCTACACCAATGGTCGGGTCGTTACTGTCACCTTCAATCTTGATGTAGGTGCCGCCCCGACCCAGATGCAGTGTGCTGAAGATATCTCCTTCGGGGTCAATGCCACGGGCTGGGTCACCTACACCGGGCCAACCATCGATTACACCCTCTCTGACAGTGATGGCAGCAAAACGGTATATTGCCAGCTGCGTACCACGGGTGGTTCATCACATATCAAATCCAGCGCCATCACCCTGGATCGGGTTGCGCCCACTGTGTCAGCCAATGCACTGACAGCCCCCAATGGCGGCGAGAGCTGGCTGCGGGGAACCACCCAGAACATCACCTGGAATACCGCTGCGATAAGTGATGACAACCTGAAGAGTGTTTCCACACTCAGCTTTGATTACTCCACCGACGGTGGCATCAGCTTCCCCAACAGTATTGCGACAGGTGAGGCGGATGACGGCAGCTATGCCTGGGTGATTCCCGCCGATGACAGTACCACCGCACGGGTGCGGATATCAGCCTACGACAAGGCGGGTAATCTGGGCAGCGACAGCTCCAATGCCAACTTCACCATCATGCCGATTGCACCCGTACTCAGCAGCCTCTCTGTGGTGGATAACAACAGCGCCGACCCGGCTGCAGCAGAGGCCGGTTATACCAATAACAGGTTGGTAGCGGTAACCCTCACAACGACCAACTTCCCCAGCCAGATGATGCTGGCGGAAGATGCCGGATTCAGCGCCAACTCCACCGGGTGGATCACCTACAGCAACAGCTCTACCTACACCTTGAGCGCTGCAAATGAGACCAAGACTGTGTTTGTCAAGGTGAGAAACGGGGCGGGTGAAACAGCGGCCCTGAGTGACACTATCACCCTTGATACAGGTAGCCCAACCCTGTTTACAACCACCCTCTCAGCTCCCAATGGCGGTGAAGCCTGGCCTTCAGGTAGCCTGCAAAACATTGTCTGGAACAGTACAGATATTACCGATGCTAACCTGAAGACAGCCCCAATCGAGCTGAGTTACTCTGCGGATGGCGGGAGCACCTACAGCCTGCTATCGGCTGCTGAGGCAAATGATGGCAGCTATGGATGGACGCTGCCCAATGCCCTGAGCACCCAGGGTATGGTAAGAATTGTGGCCTACGACAAGGCGGGCAACAGTTCATCTGACATATCAGATGCCATCTTCTCTATCTTCTCCTCCTACGTCGTGACCAACACCAATGACTCAGGGGCAGAAAGCCTGCGCCAGGTGCTGACGGATCTTATAGCAGCAGGCGGAAACGGCACCCTTGCCTTCAATATCCCAACGGGCCTGCTGACCAATGGTGTGGCCGTCATCAACCTCTCTACGGCGCTGCCAGCCATAACGGCTTCCAATATCAATATAGACGGTTCATCGCAGACCACCACGGTGGGTGATAGCAACAGTAATGGCCCTGAGATCCGCCTGAATGGCCCCTGTACAAGCACATCCTGCCTGTTTGGTGGAGGGTTCAATGGATTGGATATCAGCAGCAGCGACACCCTGGTCAAGGGGTTGCAGTTTACGCAATTTGCAACCGGTATCAGTGTTGGCGGGCTGCGTACCACCTTGCAGGGCAACCATGTCGGCTTCTCATCCGATAGCACGGGATATGCCACGGCGCGGAATGTCTACAACATTCAGGTTACCAGCGCAGATGTTACCGTTGGCGGTCTGTTGCCTGCAGATAGAAATTATGAGGGCTGCGCCTGGTATACCGGAATCACCATCTCCGGTTCAAATGCGCAAATCATCAACAATGCCACCGGCCTCAGGCCTGATGGCGTGACCTGCAGTAATAGTCATTTAAGTCCGGGAGCCTCTATCAGCCTCTCAACAGGTGCAAACAGCGCAACCATTCAGGGCAATATATTCGCCGGTGCAAGTATTGGTCTCGATGTTGCTGGAGCCATTGATGGCACATCCGTCAAGGGCAATACCTTTGGCGTCTATTACAACAGCGCCTCCGCCATTTGGAATGCAGTCTCTGGCCCGGCTACCGGGGTGCGTATCAATAGCACCGGTGTCTCCAACACGATGATTGGTGGCCCCAATGTGGCCTCCAGTGATGCCAGCCTCAATGACAGCAATGTGTTTGATTCGAACACCTATGGTATCAATCTCGCTGAAGCAACTGATTACACCACCAGGGTCTTTGGTAACTTCATTGGTACCAATCCAGAGCAGGATGAGGTGTTTGCCGGTAGCGTGGGTATCTATGCCGGGCGCATTTCAGGCGTAACCATTGGCGGTGGTGATGCAGGTGAGGCGGGCAATGTGATTGCCAATATGTCGAGCTATGGTGTGAGGCTCTATGGTGGCGGCTACAATGGCAGTGAATATATAGAGATCAGTAGAAACTCTTTCTACAACAATGGCTCTGACTCTGGTGACGATGCCATCTTCCTGAACTATGGAGGAAACGGCGACTACTCCCGACCAACTATCGGTGCGGCCAGCACCTCAATGGTTACGGTGAATGGTGTGGTCAGTGGTGATGTTGTTGAGGTTTACATTGCGGACTTCGGTGGTACAGAATACGGGGAGGGAAGAACCTTCATTGGCTCGGCAGTGGCCAGCGGCACCTCAGTGAATGTCCCGGTCTCGGGCGTTAGTGTGGGGCAGTGGGTAACGGCCACCCGGGCTAAAGATATTACCACTGCGCTTGCAACCTCGGCCTTTAGCTCGAATCTTCAGATACCATAGTGCCGGGTGTTTTCACCAGAGGGTCGGCAGAGCTAAAGGCGGCTGTCGGCAGTTGCCATTGTTACACTATTTTCATCTCTCCCTCTGGGAGTACCGCTTTTTTTGCTATTAGCGGATGATCCGGGTCAAAACGCCGAACCCACTCCAGTATATGCTCCCAGTATTCCGGTGCTTTTTCATCCAGTTCATTTTCCAGTTTTTTGAGTTCATTGAAAAAGAGTTTTCTCTCTTGGCGGAAAGCGTAGATATCCAGACGTTTTGCCTTGAGCCGAATATCATCCGGGTGCGTTTTCAGTGCAGAATCAAGCAGCTGCTCAAACATGGAGAAGTGCCGATAGGCAAGATAAACATCCAGGGTTTTATATATACGATCTATATTAGAGGGCAGCCCTTCAGGCTCTTCACTCGATAGTGGTGATTCCGGATCCAGAGGTTCTGCCGTTACAATTTCAAGGGAAGGTGAAGCGTCTCTTTCCGCAGCAGCCTGCTGGGCATCCGCAGGTGCAACGGGTGGCTCCTCTCTGGGTGTGGCCGGCATGGGGTCAGCAGTTTTACTTTTCTCTGTCTCTCTGGAGGGTTGAGGGTCGACATTCAACTGCTGGTCAATCTCTCGTTCACGACGCTTCGACAGCCATCTGACAAATGCCCCGATGATCACCAGTGGTGCTAGCAACCAGAGCAGATACGGCGTATCCCACCGCACCTCATCCAAGAGGGTAATGCCCTTGTCAATGGCGGGTGCTGTCTGTGCGCCTGCGCTGTTTTCCTGGACAGTGGCCTGGAGACGGGCAATGTTACGATCACGCACGGCAAGCTCTTCCCGAAGTTTCCCGGCTGTAGCCGTCAGTGCCCTGATGGTCTCATCTTTTTTACCCATCTCCTCATCCAGCTGGATCTTCAGTAGCTGGATGGTCTGTTGGTACTGTTCGAGAACCCCTTGCAGCGCAGCATAATCGACCTGCAGGCGTGCTACTTCATCTGCGCGCTCCATAAGGAATGCAGGCGATATATTCTCGGAGGTTGCTATCTGCTGCCCTGCCTCTTCCAGCCTTAGCACGCCGCTGGGTTCGGGAGCTGTTGCAGCAGCAGCCTGCGGCGGGATTTGATCCGGCTCCTTTGGTGGTGCCACATCAGATGTGGGAGCCAGTGCCAGCCCGATATTGGAGGCATGATCCATAAAGATACGACGTGCCTGGCGCTTGGATATCTTCTCGATCACCTCTGTTGCAGGAACCGTTAAGATGATATTTTTTTTCAGATTATTGATGTTGCCACGCACGAAGGCATGGGGGTTGCTACGGATCAGCGCCACCATGATTTGGTAAATATTCAGATGTGGAGCCGGGCGGATACGGCTGGCAATCTCGGACAGGGTGTCGTTACGTGTTACCGGCCCATAGCTGTTTACAGCCGCGGGGGAGGCGGGCAGGGCGCTGCCACCATTGTCGATCCTGGCTGCTGGTGGCGTGGCCTGTGTGGCGGCAGTCTGGTATCCCGGCGGATCCAGCAGAAGGATGTACTCTTTGATCAGGCGCTCTTTGCCCGAGTCGACCTCCAGCAGGAAGATCAGGATAGGTTCGCGGAGCAGATTATGCGTGGTAACCCGGATCAGTTGCTCTGTTGCGGAGGGGGACTCGGTTGAGAACCGCAACTGTTGCAGCAGCTGTGGTCTGTTGAGGCCAGCCTTATTGAAGTGCTCCCTGCTGGCGAGCTGCACTTGCAGGGTGTCGAGCTGGTCTGCCTGTATGCCCGTTAGTGGAATGACGGCATTCAGTGGCTCATTCAGTCCAGAGAGAAGCTGGACGGAACCCAGGTTCAGGGTCTGTCCGGTGGAGGGGAGGATCAGTAGCAGCCCGATTAACCAATAATGCTTATATCTTTGCATCAGCCGTCCCGTCTGTTTCTGGATTGAATAGGTTCACGTAAAATTGTAAGAGCCTCAAGATAGGTGTAACTGGGATGGCTTACTGATATCTGTTGCGGATAGCCCCATCTCGGTGGAGCGGCATACCCTGCGCCACCTTTCGAGGAGTCCTTTCTGCAATGGATGCACACCGATTGCTTATAGGGTCAAGAATAGGAACTGCAATCCATAAAAGCAACCTGTTTCACAGATCCCCAAGATCCGTGATTGATTTGACAGCATCTCATCAAATAAAAAGCTGGAAGCCCCACTTCCGAAAGCGGAAGTTGTTTGCTGTGCGACAGCGCGCCGTTTACGGGGCGGATTCTTCTGGGCTCCCCCCTGCCCCACCGGAACTAAAGGACTGACCGCGCTAAAGATGGCTGCTGTTTTGCCGAATCAGTGGGTATGGCTGTAATAATGATGGTTGCTATAGGAAGGGTGGCTCTGGCGGCGCTGTTGTCGGTGCTGCTGGCGTTTATGGCGTCTGTCAGCCATGGATTGGATTTTCCCCACCAGCCCTCCAACCCCATACTGCCTGATATTGGTTGCCTCAGCTGTCATGATCTGCATGGTTCGCTGGGAGGGCTGCTTACGGCCTCCGCGCCCAACCCTGACATGGGGGGTGATAATACCGAGGCGAATAATCTCTGCTGGAGCTGCCATACCGGCCCGGCACTGGCACCCTACCGGGTGCCCCACTCCAGTGACCAGATCAGCCAGCAACATGGCAGCTGGAATATGGAGTGCACGGATTGCCATAACTCTCACAGCCAGGATCAGATACAGGCCTATGGCAGTGCTGCATATCTGGCCAGCGGTACCCTGAGTGCGGTCACCTCAGGCGCAACCAGTATCCTGACCGATGCAACGGCAAGCTGGACGGTGGATGAGTATGCAGGTCGCGTCGTCTTCCCGAATGTGAATGCGCGTGGCCGCCGGGGTCGCCCCATTGGCAACCTCAGCTACCGGGTGTTAAGCAATACCGCCACAGCGCTGACGGTGGATGGTGCCATCAATACCGCCTATATTGCAGCAGGCGACAGCTATGCCATCATCTACGGAAAAAACATTCGGGACAAGATCAAGGTGCCCGGCACCAGCACTTGGAAACCCGTCAGATTCTTTGGTCAGACAGGCAGTAACTCCTTTGCTGACAGCGATGCCACCCTGGATGGTGTCTGTCAGGTCTGCCATACCAAAACGGCACATTTCAAGAATGATGGCACAGGCGTAGATCAGATGCATGCCAATGCAGACCGGGGCGACCCAAATGGTGCCGCTGGAGAGAACTGCACGGACAAATGCCATCAGCACATTGGTGGCTTTGGCCATGGTAAGGGCTACACCAAGGTGGATCTCTGTATTGAGTGCCATGGCCATGAAGAGGGCACCATCTATGACCCGGATGGTACCTACCCCTATTTTCCCAATGGCAGCACCAAAACCAGCCGGGGTTTTGGCTCTGTAATCCCGCACACCACGCATACCGAGAGCTGGATCACCAGTGGCGCAACCTGGGAGAGCACCAAACCGGCCGGGGCGGGTGATGATGACCTGCGCGGCCCCGGTATCTACTGCAGCAGCTGCCATGATATTAACAATATGCCGGCCTTTAGAAAGGATGGTGCCTATGCTGCTGATGATGCCGACCTGGATGGTGAGGTCAGTCTGGCTGAGACCAGCGTCTGTGCCGACTGCCACAGCCCGGGTGGCGACTATAATGGCGTGGACTCGGAAGATGGCTCGGTGGGGGCCAAGGACAACTGGCACTCAGAGGGCATCTACGATGCAGACTACAACCTCAAGCCCGGCAAGGAGAAGTGGTGCGCGGGCTGTCATGACAATGACCCCTCGCGTATCGTCTTGGCAGATCGCGGGATCGATGTCACAGCGCCCAAGGTGATCGGTAATGAGACGGAGGAGTACACCTATGGTACCGGCTGGGGTTTCTATAAGACCGGCCATGGCACACCAGGCACCACCACTCTTCCGGCTACAGGGGGTATCAAACCTGGCCCGGGTAAAAGCTGCACCTACTGTCACCAAAGCATAAAACTGCATATCGACGGCGATCAAAGAACCTTTGATTGCAGTGATGGCTGTGATTCAGATGAGTATGGTACAGGCTACCGGATGCGATTTTTTGCAGGCTCAGCGCCCTTGAAGATGCCGCGTGACGGCACTGGAGTTCAGACCACGGACTTCCAGCTCTGCCTGCGCTCCGGCTGTCATGGTGACATTACTACCGCCTTCACCGATCCGGCTGCCACCAACTCAAATTTCTATGATGCCGGTGCGGGAGGCAGCCTGCACTACCTGCATCTCAACCACAATCTTGACCAGATAAAAGCCGATTGGGGTGCCGCCTTCAACAGCCGTATCACCTGCATCGTCTGCCACAATCCCCATGGCACCAAAAACCACTCCATGATCCGAACCGGTGAGCTAGTGGGCAATACCCCCATTCGCCTCTGGTTCTGGAATACCGCCTTTGGCCCACTGCCTAACCCCCCGGACACACCTGACCCGGATGATGTCACCCTGGCCGCTAGCAATGAATCCATCCTCATCAGCAATAGTGTGGATCCCTACTGTGCCGGCCAGTGCCATGGCCCAGGCAATTGGAGAGAGGTTGTGCGTACCCCCTACCAGGTCACGGATCAGACACCGCTATTGCTTTGGGCGGGCATCACAGGCTTTGAGCAGGATGGAGTCAGCCCGGATGCAGCCGCTGCCGGCTCCACCTTCACCTTCCGGGTCAGGTACAAGGATTATGACAACGATGCGCCGGATCAGGCAGCGCCGCGCTCCATCTATCTCTGGGTTGATATCGACGATGATGATCTGTTTGAGATCGCAACAGAGAGATTTGTGCTGGATGAGGTGCCTGGCCAGACCATGCCCTATAGCAATGGCCGGGATTACACCACCCGCATGAGCCTCTCCAAGGTCGGTGATGGCAGCATAAAATACTACTTTGAGGCGCTGGATGCAGATGGGGCGGCCAGCGGGGTGGCCACAGGGGTCAGCACCCTGCAGATCCTGAATGCCATACCGCAGCTTGCCTGGACAGGGGAGGTCGGGTATGAAAATGATGGCATCAACCCCGATACCGGCGGCGATGGTGCCAGCTTCACCTTCCGGGTCAGCTATTCGGATGCTGACGGTGAATCTCCAACCTCCATCCTGCTGCTGGAGGATCTGAACAACGACGGCACCGCTGATGCCAGCTATACCATGACCCCGGTGGCCGGAGGTGACTATGTCACAGGCAAAACCTACAGCTACACCAAGGCAGTGAACTATGCGGACAGCAGTGCCGGTTCCGCCCAGTATGCCTTCAGCTCAACGGATGGGCTGGATACGGCGGTGGGTGACCCCACCGGCTGGCAGCCATTTGCGGTATTGTCATACAGCAATACCCCTGCTGTTCTGGAGTGGGTGAACGATCCAGCAGACTGCCGCATCGACAGCGCAAAGCCCAACGCGACCCTTCAGACAGGTTCGACTGAATTCAAACTCAAGTATACCGATGCCGATGATTCCGGGGCAGGCCCGTCATCCGTCACCCTGCTGGTGGATCTCAATGGCAACGGCATCTATGACGGTGGTGGCGAAAGCATCGCCATGACCTGGGTGGCCGCTGGCAGTGACAATGATTGGAGCAATGGTGAGTACTACAGCGCCAGCGGTGTAACAGCAACCGCCTTTGGCAGCATAAAGTACCGCTTTGCAGCTGTTGACGTTGGCCCGGTTGGTGGACGTACAGACCCGGCGGTGGGTGATCCGACCACCACGGATAAATTTCTGACCCTCTATGACAGCAGTGGAACGACCAGGGGTGTTCGCACTGCACCTGCCTCATCCGGCCCCATCTGGTACAACAGCATCCAGGCGGCAATCGATGCGGTGGATGGTGCGCATACGGTGCTGGTGGATCAGGGTACCTATGTGGAGGATCTCAGCATCCAGTCCTTCAGCGGCAATGATAACGACACCAGGCTGAAGTCGATCTGCGGGGCGGATCTTACCGTAATACAGGCGACCACCACCGCAAATGATGTGATCGCCACGGGTGGCCTCTCCGGCACTACCACCATCGATGGCTTTCAGATCACGGGGGGTGCCGATGGCATCTATAATAACTCCAACGCCAACATCGACATCCGCAACAGCAAGATCCACAATAACAGCACCGGTGGCATCAACTATGGCGGTGGTGGTGCCCTGTTGATCTCGGACTCTGAGATCTATTCAAATATGGCAGTCAATGGCGGCGGTGTCACCCTCAATGCAGGCTCGGGCCACACCTTCACCAATACCCGCTTCAGCAACAACTCGGCAACCGGGGCGGGTGGCGCGCTCTTTGTACAGAATATAACCGGCGCCCTGAGCCTGACTGATGTGACCTTCACCAATAACACGGCGGTGGGAGCCGGTGGTGCCATCAGCACCAATGGCCGGGCCATCAACGCAAGCAGATGCACCTTCTCCGGCAACCAGGCTGGCGGCGGTGGGGGTGCCCTCCACCTTACGCTGGCCAGCTCAATCGAGAACTGCGTGATCGTGGACAACACGGCCGGCACCCAGGGCGGCGCTTTTATGTTGAACGGTGCGGTATTGACCCTGAAGAACAGCACCGTGGCCAACAACTCTTCGGGCAGTGAGGGGGGTGCCATCTATGGCGTCAGTGGCACAGCCAGCTCAAATGTTACCGATACCATTTTCTGGGGCAATCTCTCCGGCACCAGTGCAGGGCATCTGGCCTATCACAACGGCGGAGCCTTCACACTGACGGATGCCATCCTGCAGAACGATGGTGATTCGCAGCTCAATGATGAGCCGGTGATAGCCCCGGCATCAAACCCGCCCACGCTGAGCGGCTATCTGTCGGATAACGACCCCAACTTCGTGAATGCTGCGGGCGGTGATTACCATATCCAATACCCATCGGATGCCATTGGCAATGCCGGGCTGGCCGCGCTCAGTGATGATCGTGATGGCAACACCCGCGCTGATCCCGATATCGGTGCCTATGAATACCTGGCTGCGGCAGTGGGTGGCAGTGCCCCGACCCTGGCCTGGAGTGGCGGGGCCAACTTTGTCGCTGATGGCGTCAATCCGGACAGTGCCATTGGCGGCAGCAGCTTTGAGTTCCGTGTTGACTATACCGATGCAGAGAATGTCGGGCCTGCGCTCATCGAACTGTGGATCGATGAGAATGGTGACGACACCTTCGGGCCAGCCGAGAGGTATGCCATGTCTGCTGTGGGTGGCGGGGGGCAGTATGGTGATGGTATCTACAGCAACGGTGAACGCTATAGCAAGACACTGATCCTCACCAATCCTGGAGGAGGCCATCTTAAATACCGCTTTGCCGCCTCGGATGGGGTCTATACCGCCAGTGGAACCCCGGTGTCGGTAAGCATGGTGGAGGTCGGTAACCGTGCGCCGACGGTGGCCTGGCCGGGTGATACCAATTACACCGATGACGGTGTGCATCCAAATGTGGGTGATTCCGGCAGCAGCTTCACCTACCGCATTCTGTATACCGACCCGGACAATACAGCGCCGGTGATCGCCCAGGTCTGGATCGATGAAAATGACAGCATGCTCTACGACTCCAGCGAGTACAACAGCATGGTGGTGGAGACACCGGATGCCACCCAGTACCGCGATGGGGTCTACAGCAACGGTGAATACTTCACCTTTACCAAGCCGATCTACAAGGCGGGTGATGGTCGCATCTACTACCGCTTCGCCTTCTCTGATGGGGTGGATGATGCCACGGGTGCTCCGGCCTCGCAGCAGTTCGCAAAGGAGCGTTACTCCCGCTATTTCAAGGTGGAAGAGTACAAGACCAGTGCCGGTGCCGCCTCGATTGCGGCGGCAAGTGATACCACGATTGATGTCAGCATGGCCTACACGGGCGACGAGGACAGCGATAACGTACTCAAGGTCGAGTACGGTGTGAAACCCGGTGATATCAATGGCTGGACGACCTGGTCCACCGCGACCGGCCCAGGCAGCCCCTATACACCGACAATCAGTGGCCTGATCAGCGGTGAGAGCTATGAAGTCAAAATGAGCTTCAGCGATCCCGATGGCGTGCAAGGCACGGCGGTTGTCACAGCATCTGTCACCCTGCCGGTCTATGCCACGACGCCGGGCACGGCAACGGCGGTTGCGGGCAATGACCCCTCGATCAATATCACCATGCCCTACACCCATGATGGTGACGGCGACAACACCTACAGCATTCGCTACCGGGTCAACAGCCCGCAGGGGAGCTGGATCGCCTGGGGCAGTAATCCAAAGGCGCATGTGGCCAGCCCCTTCACCGATACCATCACCGGCCTGGCCTCGGGTGAGAGCTATGACCTGGAGCTGAGCTATCATGATGCGGATGGCATCAATGGCACCAACGCTACGCAAATTATCCTGAATGTCACCATGCCGGTCGTACATACGGTCTGCCCCTCCGGCTGTGGTTTCACCTCCATCCAGGCCGCAATTGATGCGGCCGCCTCAGGTGATCTGGTCGAGGTCAAGGCCTCCGGCTCGCCCTATAGCGAAAACATCGTGTTTGATGCGGGTGATGCTGGCGTCTATGTGAAGTCCGATGGCGGCTTTGGCTCGGTGACCATCAGAGGTGCGAGCAGCAGCACCAACCTGCCGGTGGTCAAGTTCACTGCGGCAGTCTCGCCTGTGCCGGTGCTCGATGGCTTTACCATCGATAACCAGATGCATGGCGGTACGCTGTCGAACGGCATCTACATCGAAAATGGTGCCAGCCCGATCATTCGGAACAGCGTGATCGCCGATAACCGGACGGATCAATACAGTGCCAATATTGGCGGTGGTATCCATATTGCCCAGGGTGGCGCGACGATTGAGGGGAGCCGTATCGGCTCGACAACGGCTGTGGGTGGCAACTATGCCGAATATGGTGCCGGTATCTATGCGCTGACCGCAGCGGGTGGCCCCTATAACCTGGTCATCAGCAACAGCACCATCAGCTACAACACCATCAGCAATGGCAATGCGGGTGCGGGTATCAATCTGACCAACTTCAACGGAACCGTCGATATTACGGACAGCACGATAGCCAATAACAGCACATCGAATCTGGGTGGTGGACTCTATCTGACCGGCACCTCGGCAACGGTCACGCTGACCAATGTCACCATCAGCGATAACTCATCATCGGGTGCCGATGGTGGCGGTATCTACTCCCGATCACCGATTACCATCGAGGGCTCGGTCATCTCTGGCAATACTGTGCCAAACACCAAATCAGGTGCGGGCATCTTCCTGAGTGGTGCCGCTGCCGCACTGGAGATGGAGGGCAGCACCCTGAGTGGCCACAGCGGCTCCAGCGGCAGCGCCATCTATGCGATCAGCTCCACCGCCGCAACACCGTTGCTGATCAGCAACAGCACGCTCAGCAACAACAGTGCAGCAGCGAATGGCGGTGCCATCTATCTGGTGAGTCTGACCAATCCGGCCATCCTGGACAATGTCACCCTCAGCAGCAACTCCGCAGTGACCGGCGGTGGCATCTTCAATAACGGTACGCAGCTGACCATCAGCAATAGCACCATGAGCAACAACTCGGCAAGTCAGAATGGCGGTGGTATCTTCATCCAGGGGGCGGGAGCCGTGGTGAATATCAGCGGCAGCACCCTCTCCGGCAACCAGGGCAGCTCGGGCGGTGGCCTGCGGATCCAGGGGGGCGGCACCCTCTCTCTGACCGAGAGCACGGTCTCCGGCAACAGCGCCTTCGGCAGCTCGGGTGGCGGCATCTACAACAGTGCCTCTACCCTGAATCTGACCCGCTCCTATCTGACCGGCAACCAGGCGGCCGGCCTGGGTGGCGGGCTCTACAACCGCTATGTGGGTGCGGTGGCAACCCTTACCAACAGCATCATCTCGGGCAATGTGGGTGGTGATGCCAGCCATGAGTCGGGCGGCGGCATCTATAACCACTCGGATAGTGCGCTTCATCTCCATAGCTGCACCATTGCGGGCAACTATGCCGAGGGCAAGGGCGGCGGACTCCATACCGTGGCGGTAACCGGGGTTACGGTGGAGAACAGCATCATCTACGGCAATGGCTCGGGCAATGGCTTCCCTGATCTCTACAGCACGCTTACCTCGACAGAGGTGACCTACTCCAATATCGGCGGCTGGATCGGCGGTGGAGCCAGCAACCCGGCGCCTATTGATCCAGAGTTTGTTCTGGTTGATCCGGCGGCCAGTGGCACGCCAAAAACCGGGGGGGATTATCGCCTGAAAAGTATCTCCACGCTGATTGATATGGGTGGTGGTGCAAATCTGCCGGCTGATGATATTGAAGAGCAGCAGCGCCCGGTCGATGGTGATGGGAATGGCTCTGTAGCTGCTGATATTGGCGCGGATGAGCACTACGATGCATCCGACAGCACCACAGCCGGGGTGGCGACAGCCCTCCTTGCGGGCACCACCTCCATTGATGTGAGCATGCCGTATACCAATGATGGCAACCTCAACAACAGCTATACGGTGGATTACAAACTCTCAAGTGAGCCCACAGTCTGGAGCAACTGGGTGACGGATGCCGCCCGCGTGCCGAGCATCTACACCACCCGCATCACCGGCCTTACCGAAGGTGAGAGCTATGATGTGCGTATGACCTATAATGACATCAATGGTGTCAGCGGCACCAATCCGCAGACCGTCGCTGGCATTGTACTGCCAGGGGTCGGAAAGGCAGTGCTGCACCCTTCAGGTACCGCAATAGCAGACAATATCAGCTATATTGGCGGTACTGCGGCGACCGCGCTGGACAGCAATGATGGCAGCACCTCCTATGGCCGCTCCACGGGCTCCAGCTATGACTACTACCTGGATATTGATGATATAACCACGGTTGGTGCCATCAACTCTCTGCAGGTGTTCGTTGTGGCACGGCGTGATGGTTCATCCGGTACTGCCAACTTTGATATCGACATCCAGTCGGGCAGCACCCGGGACAGCGATAACGCCTACCACAGCCTCAACTCATCGAGCTATCAGACCTTTGCGGGCAAGGTCTACGCCACTGATCCGAATACCGGCGCGGCCTGGACGCAGACAGCGGTCAACAACCTGATGGTGATTGTCGATCACAGGGATCGAACCGACATGCGGGTCACCGAGGTCTATGTGGTGATCAATGACACGCCTCCGACACCACTGGATACCAACATCCACCCCTCGGCTGCCGCAACAGGTGACAACATCTCCTACGTCGGCGGCACTGCGGCGACGGCGATGGACAGCAATGACGGCAGCAGCTCCTATGGCTGGTACAACGATACGACAACTGACTCTTATTCAGAGATGGATGATCCATCACCGGCTGGAGTCATCAATTCGGTTACCGTCAAGGCCGTAGGGCGGCGTGAGGATTTTAACAGCGCCGCCTTCCGTCTGGGGCTGAAGACCTATGGCACCGAGTATTACAGCGGCGCATTGAGCTACACCTCCACCAGCTATGTGACCAAGGCGGGCACTACCTACACCACCAACCCAAGCACCGGGCTGGCGTGGAGCTGGAGTGAGGTCAATGATCTGGTGGCAATCGTCGATCATACAGACCTCGATGATATGCGAATCAGTGAGCTTTACATTACGGTCAATCATCAGCCCGAAAATGTACGGCCTGCGGCGGTTACCGATCTGGCAACCGGAACAGCCACGGATACGACCGTGCAGCTCAACTGGACAGCGCCCGGTGATGATGGCACCACCGGCACGGCCAGCAGTTACGATATTCGCTACAACACGGTACCGCTTGTGTCGGCCACCTGGGAGACATCCACCCAGGTGACCGGCGAGCCGGTACCCTCGGTTGCAGGCAGCAGCGAGACCTTTACGGTGACGGGGCTGAATGCAGAAACGCTCTACTACTTTGCCATAAAGAGCGCGGATGAGGTGCCTAACACCAGCGGTATCTCCAATGTGCCCAGTGTGACCACCACCGTTGCACCTGCGGTTTTGGCTTTGCATCCGTCCGGTGCTGCAACAGGGGATAATGTCACCTACACGGGGGGGACAGCGGCGACCGTCTACGATACCAATGATGGCACCAGCTCCTATGGTCGATCCAATGGCAGTGGCAATGATTACTATCTGGAGATGGATAATCCGGCCGTGAGTGGCACCATTCAATCGGTGCAGGTCAAGGCATTGGTGAGAAGTGTCAGTGGCACCATCAACTTTGATATTGATCTCAAATCGGGAGCCACCAGGGTCAGCGATAATGCCAACCATACAACCAGCTCAACAACATTTACCACCTATTCAGGCACACTGTATACAGCAGACCCAAATACCGGATCAGCCTGGAGCTGGGCAGCGATCAATGCCCTGGTCGCCATTGTCGATCATACTGATGCCACGGATATGGTGATAACAGAGCTTTACCTGGAGGTTAAATACTTTCCATAACCCTGAAGCAGGTGATGTTGTTCCAGGCTGCGGTGGTATTTGAAAAGTCAGGTGGGTACGAAGCTCCAGCTTGCCGGTTAAGCATGACCTAAATCCTGCAAGTGATCGTGCTTGCAGGGTGTAAGATATTGATTCGTAGAGTGAATGACAACTTTGAGTGTCATCCTTATTGTGATGGCCGAAAAGTTTCATATCGCTATACGGATCAATAGCTTGTGCTATGTGAGTGCGAGCACTTGCAGGATTTAGGCATGATGTTATGTTTCATATGCTCGCATTCAGAAAGGGAGCAGCATCTTCAATTCTTATCACAAAATCTTGAGAATAAGGTCAGTGAAGAGGCGCATTATTTTCTTAGCAGTCTGAGTACAAAGCTCAAACATGCCGTTTGGGCTCGCTGAGTTTTTGGTGTTGCCTTTGATGAGAGCAGAATAAAAAACAGAAGAGATCGAAGGTTGGCTACAATATGGTTTTCATGGCAGAAAAATCAGTGGTTCTACGGATGCGGTTGAAGCAGTGTTGCGCTTCAATATAATCGCGCTTCAGATAGACCAGCCACTGCTTGATGCGCATGCCAATATGCTTGTCTTTAACCCCATCTTCCATTGACGCTCCCATCTGTAGCAGCAGGGGGCGAATATCATCCCATTCCATCGGTTTATAATCGATACCCTGTTGATGGCATCTGATCTGCTTTGCCAGATCTGGCGTTGCAATAGCTCCCCGGCCAATCATGACATCATCGCAACCGCTGATTTGACGGCAGCGCAGGTAATCTTCAATGCTGTTGATGTCACCATTGGCCACCACTGGAATCGCTGTATGTTCATTGATGCGTGCCAGCCACTCCCAGCGCGCCGGGGTGCTGTACCCATCGAGTCGGGTGCGTGCATGTACGGTGATGGAATCGGCACCGGCCTCTTGCACGGCAAGCGCATTGTCTACGGCAAGGTCGGTGTTCTCATAGCCCAATCGCAGCTTGGCAGTAACCGGGATCTGGGCGGCTACCGCCAGGCGAACCGCCTTTACAATGGCGTAGAGGCGTGCCGGGTCTTTTAATAAAACTGCCCCGCCTGCTTTGCGGTTTACCAGGCGCGAAGGACAGCCAAAATTGATGTCGATGGCGGGTGCGCCAAAAGCAGCTGCCTTGCTGGCATTGATGGCCATGGTTTCGGGGTGGCCGCCCAGCAGCTGAATAACGACGGGGATGCCGGATGGCGTTGCCCCGCCATCATTCAGCTCGGGGGAGATGCGATGAAAAACCTTCCTTGGGAGTGGCTGATTCGTGACACGAATAAACTCTGATACGCAGCTGTGGTATCCGCCAATAGTGGTCAGGATGCCGCGCATGCGGTGGTCGACCACCCCTTCCATTGGTGCCAGCATGATCTTCATTGGCAGCAGTTCTGGAGGGGCAGGTGTAATCTGGCTCTTAGGCTGCTTTGCTTGCCTGTGCAAAGCAGTCATCACGCCAAAGGCAGTCTGTCTGGCTGCAGGTTTGCTGGCGTGCTGAGGCGAAGCAGTCAAAGTTCCCTTCCTGTAGCTGGATGGATTTAATCAGGCCTGCCTTGGTGCGCCGCAGTGGTTTTACCCCCTGGGCTTTGGCTATGATACGAATCTCTTTCATTTTCATGCTGTTTCTCCTTAACCTGTCTGCGGGCAATATCCGCCCTCGCGGATAGGGCGGTTTGCCGCAAAAAACCGGCAATTATCTGTGGTTATGTGCTCGTGTGTCAAGCATAAATATAGTAGATTATCGAATTTTTCCATATCCTTATTGTAACTATTCAGCACCCTTGCAAAATCGCCTGTAACTGTTCAGGTTGCCCCTGAAATCCGTCAGTTCAAGGCGCAAAATGTGAGTTTACAAGTGTAAATGATCATTTTGTAACACCGAAATGGCGGATTTCAGGGGTGAGCTGAATAGTTACTCCTTATTTTTCTGTTATCCGGTACCAAAGCCGTCCCACATACTCATGTATTGCCCAGTAGCTGACCAAAAAGGCGCTGGCATCCGGTAGCCAGTCCCGAAAGCGCTCTTCGTTATCATCTTTATACTGGAATGAGGTGGGGGCAGGATGTGCATTCACTCCGGCCTTTATCATCGCCTCCATGGCCCGTGGCATGTGCCAGGCGTGGGTGACCAGCAGGATGCGGCGGATACCGAGTCGATCCAGTACCACCTTTGTCAGTTGGGCATTTTCGCGCGTGGTGCGGCTGACATCTTCAACGGCGGCAACCGTTACGTTGAATTCGTTCTTCAATATATCCCGTGCCAGCCAGGCCTCTGGCGTCCCTTCGGTGATGACAATCCCGCCACTGGGGATGATGGGCAGCCCTGTGCGCTGTGCCAACCAGGCGGCATAGCGCAGCCGCTCCAGATGCAGGGATCGGATGCTGTCTCCGCCATACTCGGGGGCATCCAGATAGCGACCGCCACCCAGCACGACAATGGCCTGCGCGCCGGATCTCTTTGCCTCTCTGATCGAGAGTGCCGGGTAGACCTCCAGCCCTGACATCAGCAGCCCGGAGAGGAGCGGGGTGCTGAGCGTATAGAAGCCCAGCAGGCTCAGAAAAACCAGTAGCTTGCCGAGCCGCCTGTTGATCAGCACAAGCCCCAGCAGCCCCAGCAGGATCAGGCCGCCGGGTGGCAGCAGCAGGCTTTTGATAATTTGGGTGAGCTCTATACTCATCTCAGAAGCGGGGCAGCCTGCTGGTCGGCGTGATAGGAGGAGCGCACCAGTGGCCCGCTGGCCACATTGGTGAACCCCATCTTGTCGCCCAGCTTGCGCAGGGTCTCAAACTCACCGGGGGTGACATAGCGCTCAACCGGCAGGTGCGCCAGGCTGGGGCGCAGGTATTGTCCCAGTGTCAGCATGTTGCACTGTTGCTGACGCAGCTCATGCATGACGGCCTCGACCTCCTCCAGGGTCTCCCCCAGCCCCAGCATCAGGCCGGATTTCGTTGGGATGTCAGGTTGCAGCAGCTTGTAGCGGTGCAGCAGCTCCAGTGAGCAGTTGTAGTCGGCACCAGGTCGAACCGTGGGGTAGAGCCGGGGTACGGTCTCAAGATTATGGTTGAAGATGTCGGGGGTGGTTTGCTCGAGTGCGGTCAGTGCCGCTTGCTGCCGGCCACGAAAATCCGGCACCAGGATCTCAATCTGCAGGCTGCTGTTGCAGTGGCGCAGCGCCTGGATGCAGTGGGCAAAGTGCTGGCCGCCACCATCGCGCAGATCATCCCGGTTGACGGAGGTGATGACCACATATTTCAGTCCCATCAAGGCGACGGCCTCGGCCAGCTGCCGGGGTTCATGCTCATCCAGCGGTTTGGGTTTGCCGTGGGCGACATCACAAAAGGGGCAGCGGCGGGTGCAGAGGTCGCCCATTACGATAAAGGTGGCGGTGCCCTGCTTGAAACATTCACTCAGATTGGGGCAGGCCGCCTCTTCACAGACGGAGCTGAGCCGGTGTTCGCGCAGTATGCGTTTGATGCGCGTGACCTCTGGGCCGGTGGGGGATTTGGCGCGAATCCAGCTGGGTTTGCGCAGTGGCTGGGTGGCGAGGTTGACCTCGATGCTGTGGCTGCGCGCCAGCTTATCTTGGTTGCGCTGGTGGCCCTCCGGGCTGCTGCGTGAGGGGGCTTTGTAGCGGTTGTCGCTGCTCATGAGACCAAAGTGTAGCCGAGTTGGCTGGCCAGGTGGAGTGAAAGATCGGTGCCGACCTGTTTGAGGTCTGTTACTGCGCCAAGATCCGCCAGCTGGGTGATCTCCAGGCCAGGATAGCCGCAGGGGTTGATGCGGCTGAAGGGCTCCAGATCCATATCCACGTTCAGGCTCAGGCCGTGAAAGGTACAGCCGCGGCGCACCCGCAGCCCCAGTGCGGCGATCTTCTTCTCTCCCACATAGACGCCGGGCGCGCCCGGTTGGGTGTGGGCGGTGATTTTATAATCTTGCAGCAGGTCGATGATCGCCTGCTCAATATGGGCGACCAGCTTTTTGATGCCAAATCCTTTTTGGTGCAGATCCAGCAGCAGATAGGCCATCAGCTGCCCAGGCCCGTGGTAGGTCACCTGCCCGCCGCGATCCACCTTTATGATGGGGATGCTGCCGGGCGAGAGCAGGTGCTCGGGTTTTGCCGCCAGACCCAGGGTGAAAACCGGGGGGTGTTGCAGCAGCCAGAGCTGATCCTGGCTTGCGGCTGTGCGCCGGTCGGT
>JALSJZ010000022.1 GCA_026989135.1 Sedimenticola sp.
GAGTGTCGAAGCAACTCCGGCGAGGCATTTGATGAGGCGCTGTTTGATGAGGCCGTCAAGCTGGCCAAGCGGAAGCTGCGCGTACGGATGAGCAGGAGTGTGAAATGATTGTTGTCAGCATTTCGGCCGAGAACGTACTCAAATACTCAAGCCTGGAGCTCTCCGATTTCCCCGAAGAGGGGATTATTGCGGTCAGTGGGCAGAATGAATCAGGCAAAAGCTCCATCGGTGAGACCATCTGCTTCGCCCTGTTTGGCCGTACCTACTCCTTTGGCCCGGATACGCCGGAGAAGATTATCTGCTGGGGGCAGAGACGCTGCACGGCTGATCTCGTCTTTGCCGTTGCCGACGGCACCCAGTATCAGATCAGCCGGTTTCTGGATAACAGCGGACATCACAGCGCCCGCCTATGCCGGGTTGATGAACCTGAGAATCCCATCGCATCTGGGGTAGAGGCGGTGGGTGCTGCCATGCAGCAGCTGCTGGGGTATGACTATGATGAATTTATCGAGTCGTTCTATCTTGCCCAGCGGGAGATCACCACGCCACACAGAAACAGTCAGGCGGTAAAGACCATGGCGGGTCTGACCACCTTTGAGAGGGTCACCAGTGATCTGCAGCGAGAGGTCGCAGAAGAGCAGGCCGAGGTTGAAGAGGCGGAGGCTGAAATCATCGCCATCAATGCCCGACTGGAAGAGCTGGATATAGAGGAGGGTTATTTTCAAAGGCTTGAGGCAGAGCATAAAGCACTGACCCAAGAGCAAAAAGAGACTGACCAGCTGGTGCTGGCGCTGGGTATGGCTGCTACCGCCTACGAAGAGAATGTCCCCCGCCTGGAGGCGGCCTACCGTGGGCGCCGTTCAATCGGCATTTTATGCCTGCTGCTCACCTTGGGGCTGCTGCTCTCAAGCTACTTTGCCATCACCTCGGATGCTGAGGGGTTTATGTGGGAGCAGCTCTGTGCCTTTTCTGCGCTCAGTCTGATTGTTGCAGTGGGTGGCCTGCTGATTATGAAAAACCGGATTGAAGGGCTGAGCGAAGCGCCGGTCAATCTGGCAAGAAAGCTGATGACCCTGCAAATGGGCAGCGCCGCGCTGCCAGAGTGCTCTTCAAACCGTGACACTGACAGAGAAAAAACGGCAGATTCCGGGGGTGGCTCGCCCAAAGAGAGGAGTGAGTTTACCGGGATCTATGCCGCCATTGCTGAGTATGCCGCAGAGCCGGATGAGGCGCGCGAGCTGGTAGACCAGGAGCTCTACCAGCTGCATGAGCAGAGCCAGATCCGGCGTGACAAGATCGAGCGGCTGAGCGAGGCCATCAGTAAAGAGCAGGTGCGTGTGATACAGGCCAATGAGCTGATGCAGTCACGCGAAGTCGAGCAGCAGAAGATTGCTGAGCATCGGCATCAGATTGCAGTAAAGACCCTGGCGGTGGAGCTGCTGATTGGTGCCGAGACAACGCTGTCGCAACGTTTCAACCGGGATCTGCGCGAACTGGTTGGGCACACGCTTCCGCTGTTTACCTCGGGTCGCTATGAGCATCTTAAGATTGATGAAGAGCTGAATGTGCAGGTCTTCTCGAATCAAAAGCGTGATTTTACCGCGCTGGATGAGGTCTCCAGCGGCACCCAGCGGCAGATTATGCTGGCGGTCCGATTGGCGCTTTCACAAAAGCTGGTCGATAGCGCCATGACCGGGCGGCAGTTTATCTTTCTGGATGAACCCTTCGCCTTCTTTGATGCAGAGCGCACCCTGAGCACGCTGGCGGTGCTGCCGCAGCTGAGTGATGAGATTACCCAGATCTGGCTGATTGCGCAGGATTTTCCCGCAGGGAGCCAGCTGGACAGGCACATCGAGTGTGCCCGTGAATATGTCAGCCTCTCAGCAGCAACCATGACCCCAAATGAGTCGGTTGAAGCGTAGTGAGGGCCGCCCCTGCAGAGCGGGTTTGGTGACTCTGATATGAAGAGAGAGAAAAACCTTGCGGCCTGTGGATTCTGCCGCTTCATGCGGGCACTCGCTTTTAGTGCGGTGGGGGCAGCTGTGCTCGGGTTGAGTGCCAAAGGGCTGGGCGCTGATCAGCAGACCATCATCATCAGTGCGCTGGTTGGTTCTGTTGGACTGGTGGGCTGGATCAACCGCAAGCGTGACCGATAGCCTGCTCAATCTGCAATGATCTGAGAGATTGCCTCCCTGCCTATCCAGAATCTACCGAAGTGGCGGGGTGTGTTGGGTCGAGCAGATCTGCCTCGGCCGTCTTCAGCTCGGCAGGTGAATTCACATTGAAAAACAGCTCTGGCTGATCAGAGAAATCGGTCAGGGCGGGGTTCTGCTGCTTTACCCAGAAGCCCAGTCGCCGCTCACCGGATTCAAGATAGCTCAGGATGGATGGCAGCAGTTTTCGGTGCATCAGGATAAATACCGGCTGCAGGCGTTCGCCATCATGGGCGGCGCTGAGGCTGGCTCCCTCACTCTCCAGCTGGGTAAACAGTCGCGAGGCCAGATCTGCTGGCACCCATGGCCCATCACAGGGTGTGCTGAGTATATATTCACTCTCACAGGCCTGGATGGCTGCGGCCATACCGGCCAGCGGCCCGGCATATCCCGTTATCTGGTCTGTGATGACGGTGTGTCCCAAACGACCGTAACGCTCCAGGTTACGGTTGGCATTGATCAAAATCTCATCCACCTGTGGCGACAGCTTTTCAATGACATACTCAATCATGGCGCGATGGTTGATCGACAGCAGCCCTTTGTCATGGCCGCCCATTCGGCGGGACTGCCCGCCAGCGAGTATGACGCCGGTAATGGATCGGTTTATCGGTTGCAAGGGAGCCACCTAATGGACAGAGGTGGGGCAGCAGGGTGATAGATTGCGTCTGTCCAGCTTCATATAACCTTGTAAAAACAGCGGGTTAAATGTTGTGCGAAATAAATTGGCCATCGGCTTCTCTTCTGTTGGGTTCATCACAAACTATTGCGGCAACAAGGGTAATAATTATCACAGCAATGGCGAGAATGTTGAATTTTTTTTGTAGGAATCAACCATACTTAGTAGGGAATTAAAATCGCCAACCATATTGGCGGCCTGTTTCTGCTTAGCCCGGGTGTTTCAAGAGCGAACCATCCGGGTTTGCTTAATTATCTAACCGAAGCAAGGGGAAAGACAATGAGAATGTTTTCTGTAGAGCAAAATTTCCAACCTCATTTTGAGCATCTGGAGATCCGTTACGAACCCGAGATTCAAGCTGTTTGGATTCAGTTTAAATTCCCTGGACGACCCTGCATGAGTAGAGAGCTGCTGGCGGAGATCGCTGTTGCACAGAGATCAATTGCTCAGACTGCCGAGCGGGGCCATGAGAAGGGTGATAAAAATAGGCTGATGTTTCAGGTGTTGGGTTCAACAGATCCGGATGTGTTCAGTCTGGGGGGTGATCTGGCTCATTTCATCAAGCTGATCAAGGCCGGAGATCGTGATGCCCTGTTTCAATATGCCAAGGCCTGTATTGATGTGCTCTACCCAACGAGTACCAGCTATGGCCTGCCTTTTACCACCATCTCGCTGGTGCAGGGTGAGACGCTGGGCGGTGGTTTTGAGGCGGCGTTGTCAAGCAATGTTCTTATAGCAGAGCAGGGGGCAACCTTCGGCTTTCCAGAGACGGTATTCGGGCTTTTCCCTGGCATGGGTGCCTTTAGCTTTCTGGCTCGGAGAATAGCGCCTGCACTGGCAAAACGCATCATAACCAGTGGCAAGGTCTATAAGGCTGAAGAGCTGTATGAGATGGGTGTGGTTGATATGCTGGCACCCAATGGAAAGGGTCGTGAAACCGTACGTGAGTATATTGAGCACCAACAGAGCAGAAGTTTAGGCTTTCAGTGTCTGGATCAGGTTGCAGATCAGTTCAACCCGCTGACGTACAAAGAGTTAATGGATGTCACGATGCTTTGGGTAGATGCGGCGATGCAGCTGACACATAAAAACATGCGGCTTATGGAGTACCTGGTCAAGGCGCAAGATCGACGCTGGAACAGTAAAACGGTTGATGAGCCGCGTCTTGCTGCCGCACACTAAGCTGATTTAGTGAGCAACAGTCTGCTGTTTGGCCAGCTCAGAATTTAGGGCAGAGAGGGCATGATCAAATGATGATTTGATCTCGGCATAGCTCTGCCTGCCAAATTCGGGTATCTGCTCTGGAGGGAGATTGTCAACCTTTGTGGCCGCCTTTTCCAAATCAGAGAGTCCGAGGTTTGCGGCAGAGCCGCGTAGCGCATGCGCCAGCTCCTGAAAATGCAGGTAGTCACAGCTGTTCAATGCTTCGTGCATGCTCTCCAGCAGCTGTCTGCTGTCGGCGGAAAAGTTGGCGCATAACCGTTGCAGAAAATCATCGCCACTGCCGAGGGCTATGACCTCTTTAAGTACAGTGTAATCAATGCCTGCGTGCATTGTTGAGTCTGCTGCGGAAGTGGCAGGGCTGTGCTGGGGTGTGGTTGCGATAGGCTGAGTCTGAGCTGCCTTGGCTATAGCCTCAAGGAGGCGTGCAGAGGAGATGGGTTTGGTCAGAAAATGTTTGATCCCAACCTCTTCACATGCTCTTCTGGCTTCGATGGTTGCATTGGCTGTCAACATAATAAAGGGTATCGGCGCTTCACTGGCATGCGCAAAACGGTGCATTTTAAAGGTCTCTATGCCGGTTGTTCCTGGCATATTCATGTCAACAATAACCACATCAAACGCCTCTTCTTCCATGGCATCCAATGCGGCTAATCCGTCATCCACCAGTTTGAAGTGATGTCCTGCTCTCTCCAGAATGCGGCCTATCACCATCTGATTGGTGCTGTTGTCTTCAGCAATGAGAATGTTTAACGGTTTTTGCAGGGTGTGGTTCCGGGTTATATGCTGCGCCAGGCTGATAATGCCTTCATCTTCATAATGCCCGGAGTGTGAGGCATGCAGTGCATTAAAAAGCAGGGCTGTATCCAGCGGCTCTGATAACGTATAGATATCGCCTGTTGCGGTATCCAGTGCAGGGATAGCCTGCCCTTCGGCCTGGACAATAAGCACCGTGATCTCATGCAGTGACAGCTCGGTGTAGAGTGATTGCAGCAGCTGCTGAATATTGGCATCAATGGGCACCCGGTCGAGGATCAGCACCTCATAGGGAGAGTGGCGGCCAGCCTCATTTATGAGCAGGCGAATGGCATCACGCGCATTGTAAACATCATGGAAGGCGACACCCCAGCTATTGAGATGGTGGGTGACATCCGTTTCACTCCTGGTGGCATCAGCAAACCTGAGAATACGGCTCTCTTTCAGGCTTTGGGTATCCAGCTGATGGGCGACTTTTTCCTGATACTCAAATTCAATATCAAAAAAGAATGTAGTGCCAATGCCTGGGGTGCTCTGTAGCCAGATGCGCCCCCCCATAAGCTCAACCAGCTGTTTGGCAATTGCGGTTCCCAGACCAGTGCCGCCATACTGCCGGGAGGTGGACTCGTCAGCCTGGGTGAATAGATTGAAGATGTGCTCCTGTTTTTCATCTGCAATGCCAATCCCTGTGTCAGTAACCTCAAACCGGATGAGCACATTCTGATCTTCATCCCGAAGGGTATGACAGCGCAGTTCAATCGTCCCTTTATTGGTAAATTTAACCGCGTTTCCTACCAGGTTCATCAGGATCTGGCGCAGATGCAGTGGATCACCCTGTAGCTGGTATGGTGTGTCCAGGCCAATATGGCTGGTGATCCTCAACCCCTTGGTCTCTGCCTGATTGGCAAACATGCGTATAGTGGAGTGGATAAGGGCATGCAGATCAAACTGGGTCTTCTCCAGTATCAGCTTGCCTGCTTCGATCTTTGAGATATCCAGAACATCTTCGATCAACCGCAACAGCGTCATGCTGGAAGCATAGATAGTGTCAGCATACTCACGCTCTTCTGGCCCCAGCTTGCAGGATTTCAGGAGATCGCCGGTTCCGATAATTCCATTAAGAGGGGTGCGGATTTCATGACTCATCCGGGCTAAAAAATCGCTTTTGGCGCAATTGGCCTCCTCTGCCTTCTGGCGCTCTTC
>JALSJZ010000023.1 GCA_026989135.1 Sedimenticola sp.
CCTCACCATGGGCCGGATCTGGCATTGGGTGATAATGGTAAGGCGCACATGATCTGGTTTACCCAAGGCGAGAAAAACAGAGGCATCGTCTATGGCCGTTTTAATCTGGCGGGCAACACCCTTGAAACCGAGCAGGCCATGGATGCCTCCAGCACCGCCTCTCGCCCCCAGGTGGCAGCGGTTGCCGGCCAGCTCGTTGCGCTCTGGAAATCATTCAACGGCACAGCTACCGAACTGCGGATGAGAATCTCCCATGACAATGGCAACAGCTGGAGTGAACCGCGCAGCCTGGCAGAGACCGCAGATGGCTCGGACTATCCTCTGCTGATCACCCGTGGAGAGCAGCTTTTTGCCTCCTGGCACAGTCGCAGCGAAGGGTATCGCCTGATTCCGGTGGCCGTCGATGTACCGTAAACTGAGTCTGCTGTTTCTGCTGCTCCCCGGCCTGGCGCTGGCCGAGTTTCGCCCCTTCACCAATGGCAGCCTCAAAGAGATCACAGCCGCCCGTGAAGGGCGACCCTTCCTGCTGGTGCTCTGGTCGGTCGACTGTCCGCCCTGCCTGAAAGAGCTGGAGGAGATCGGCCAGCTATACCCAAAGTTCCCAGCCGACGGACTGGTCTTTATCTCAACCGACGGCGCAGATTATGCTGATGAGGCGCAGAAGGTTCTCCACCAGTATGGATTGGTTGAAGCAGAAAACTGGCGCTTTGCAGATGGCTTCCCCGAGCGTATGCGCTACCAGATTGATCCCAACTGGTATGGTGAATTGCCCAGAACTTACATCTACAATAGCCTGCACCAGCGGATAGGCCGAAGTGGCATACTAAGCCGGAAACTGTTACAGCAATTTATCACCATGAGTAACCACATTGAATAGATCACCCAAGCGAAGATACCGCAGCTTTACGGCCATGCTGATTCTTACCCTCAGCGCCACGGCAGCAGCTGTCGATGACCCACTGGAAGCCTCCATCAACGCCCGCATCAGCAGCAACCAGCAGGAGGCCAAAACCCAGGGGCGTATTGAAAACCTGAGTGATAAGACCCGCGTGATGCTGGAAGAGTACCAGCAGCTAAGCCGGGAGCTGGAGGTGCTCACCACCTATAACGACCAGCTACAGCGACTGGTAAATCACCAGGAGGAGGAGAAGCGTTCCATTCAAGAGCAGATGGCGGGTCTGGAGGCCACCCAGCGGGAGATCGTCCCGCTGATACTGCAGATGACCGCATCGCTACAGGAATTTGTAGCCGTGGATCACCCCTTTCTGCCTGAAGAGCGGGCGCAGCGCGTCGTGCAGCTTCAGGAGCTGATGGACAGGGCGGACATCAGCATTGGCGAAAAGTACCGGCGTGTGCTTGAGGCCTATCAGATAGAGATGGAGTACGGGCGCACCATCGAGGCCTACCGTGGCCAACTCAAAACCGAGACCGACACCCGAACCGTCGATTTTCTGCGCATTGGCCGCATCGGCCTCTACTACCAGACGCTGGATCGCCAGGAGACAGGTGAGTGGAACACCGCCACCGGCAGCTGGCAAACACTGCCCGACCACTACAGCCTGTCGATCCGCAAAGGGCTGCGCATCGCCCGCAAACAGTCGGCACCCGATCTGCTCTATCTGCCCATGCCATCCCTGCAAGAGGCAAGACCATGATCCGCCTCTCGCTGATACTGACACTGGCCATCACCATCAGCTGGCCGCTGCTGCTCTGCGCAGAGCCGCTCAACCACCTCGACCAGCTGCTACAGCAGGTACAAAAAAGCCAGCAGCAGGAGGCCGCTACACGGCAGGCGCGGGAAGCGCGCTTCCTGGCCGCCCATGCCAATCAGCAGCAGCTGCTGACCACCATCAAGGCGGAGCTGGCCGCAGAGCAGAAACGCAGCCAGCAGCTGCGTAAGCGCTTTGACAGCAATGAGCAACAACTGGCCGAACTGGAGGCCGAACTGAAGCGCCAGACCGGCGACCTCGGTGAGGTCTTCGGCACTGTGCGTCAGTCTGCCAAGGATCTTGCGGCGCTGATCAATGAGTCCCTGGTATCAGCCCAGTACCCCGGTCGCACCCAATGGCTGCAAACCCTTGGCGAGAGCAAAAAGCTGCCCGATATCAGCGAGCTGAAGCAGCTCTGGTATCTGATACAGCAAGAGACCGTGGAGTCAGGTCGGGTAGTCCGTTTCCCGGCAACCGTGATCAACACGGATGGGCATGCCAGTGAACAGGAGGTGATCCGGGTCGGCCTGTTTAATGCACTGGCGCAGGGGCAGTATCTGAACTATCAGACCGAGAGCAACCGCTTTGTGGTACTGGCCCGGCAGCCTGCCCAATCCAATAACCAGCTGATGGCCTATCTTGGGATGGGCGATGAGCAGGGTGATACCCTTGCCGTGGATCCCACCCGGGGCGTACTGCTCAGCCTGCTGGTAGAGACCCCAGACCCACTGGAGCGCATCCAGCAGGGGGGCATTGTGGGCTATATCATCCTGGCGCTGGGGCTTTTGGGGCTGATCATCGTTATCACCCGGCTGATCTATCTGGCGATAACCGGGCGCGCGATACAGCAACAGCTGAACCATCTTGCCTCGCCCTCGCTCAAAAACCCATTGGGACGCATCCTGGCGGTAGCCGCAGAGAGCCGGGATGCCAACCCAGGCAGTGGTGACCCAAAACAGGGGGATACACTGGAGCTACAGGTCGATGAGGCGATCCTGCGAGAGCTGCCCCGTCTGACCCAGGGTGAAGGGCTGGTCAAACTGCTGGCCGGTGTGGCGCCGCTGCTGGGTTTGCTGGGTACCGTGGTGGGCATGATTGCCACCTTCCAGTCCATCACCCTGTTTGGCACCGGCGACCCCAAGATGATGGCCGATGGCATCTCCCAGGCGCTGGTTACCACCGCGCTGGGTCTGATCGTGGCTATCCCGCTGCTCTTCATGCACACCCTGGTTACCAGCCGCAGCCAGGCACTGATACAGATCCTGGATGAGCAGTCCCTGGGGCTGGTCGCCGCCGGCAGGGAAGCCCCGGATGTATGAGCATCTGGACGGCATGCTGCGGTTTCTTGAGACCGGCGGCCCAGTACTCTGGCCCATCGGGGTAACCGCCTTCGTGCTGGGTGCCATCATCATAGAGCGCTACTGGTATTTTCAGCTGGATTTCCCGCGCAAGATGGCCCGGCTGGTATCACAGTGGAATGCGCGGGCAGACATCAGCTCCTGGTGTGCGGTGCAGATTCGCAAGGCGATGATTGCCGAGGCCAGGATCAGCCTGAACCGTGGCATGCCGCTGATCCGCATGCTGGTTGCCCTCTGCCCCATGCTGGGGCTGCTGGGCACCGTCACCGGCATGATGGCGGTGTTCGATGTGATGGCGATACTGGGCACTGGTAATGCGCGAGCCATGGCCTCCGGCATCTACCAGGCCATCATCCCCACCATGGCCGGTATGATGGTCGCGCTGCCTGGACTTTACTTCAGAGCCGGACTACAGCGAAAGCTGGAGCGCCGGATAGAGCGGCTTACGCACCATCTGGTACTGGCCTGAGAGAGATATCATGCGCAGACATCGTACATACAATAACAGCAGCGCCGACTCCGAGGTCAACCTGACTCCGATGCTGGATGTGGTCTTCATTATGTTGATCTTCTTCGTGGTAACCACCTCCTTTGTCAAGGAGTCGGGGGTCGAGGTCAACCGTCCCAACGCCAACACCACCCAGCAGCAGGAGTCAGCCAGCATCCTGATTGCCATCCGCCCCAATGGCGAGATCTGGATAGATGGCCGTGCCGTGGATGTGCGGGCAGTGCGTGCCAATGTAGAACGGCTGCGGGCCGAGTTTCCCGAGAGCAGCGTCGTCATACAGGGTGACCAGAATGCCCAGATCGGCTCGCTGGTGCGGGTGATGGATCAGGTTCGGATGGCGGGCATCACCAATGTGGCCATAGCGGCTGAAGCCCAATAATCCTAGATTCCGCAGTTGACCGCTATGAGGATAGATCAACATATTGATATGCATAATATTTTATGCCTTTATCCAACTCACCTGTTGAGTGAATTACGCTACGGGGCGGATTGCACGCTTGCGGCGGCGTATGGCTGTGTTGCAACTCCTTGGAATAGAGCAACTATTCTACGTCGTTGCGCCTTGCCATACGCCGCCGCAAGCGCACACTCCACCCCGTCCAACTGCGGATTCTAGGATAATGCCCGGCAGCTCCTACCTTTTCAGACTGACCCTTTCCGCTGCGGGGGGCATGCTCATTGCGCTGGCGCTGCTGTGGCTGATGCAGCTGATGGTGATCAATGACAGTGACCGGGTTATGGAAAAGTCCAAGCGCCCAGTGATGGAGTTTGTACGTCTTAAGCGCCCATCCGAGACCCGTCTCAAGCAGCGGGAGAAGCCGGAAGAGCCGCCACCGCCTGACAAACCGCCTCCTCAGTTGCCCGAGCTGGAGCTGGCGGTTACCAAACCGACCATCAAAACCCCCAATATTGCCATGGCGATACCGGAGCTTGCCACCTCTGCCATGCGTTTTGATGGCCCCTACATCGGTGCAGTAAGCCAGGGGCCACCGGACAGGGATTTTCTGGTACTCTCCCGCATCCCGCCACGCTATCCCTACCGGGCCGAGCGCAAGAAGATCGAGGGGTGGGTCAGGGTCTCTTTTGTCATCACCGAACAGGGTTCGGTGCAGGATGCGGTGGTGATCGACGCCCAGCCCAAAGGGATCTTTGACATGGCTGCGCTACAGGCCATTCTCAAATGGCGGTTCAAGCCTCGAATCAGTGATGGTAAACCGGTGGCAACCCGCGCCAATCAGATCATAAATTTTAAGCTAAGCAAAAGACGTCAATGAAAAAACAGAGTAAAAGTATAGGTGTATTGGTCGCGCTGCTATGGGGTATGAGCATAGGGCTGTTTGTTGCCGTGCTATGGGGCATCAGCGGTATCACTGCCATAGCGCATTCAGCCGAGAAAAAGAGTCTCTCCCAGCAGACCTACAAGGTGCTGATGGCCGCGCAGGAGTTGCAGGGTACGGGGGATGCTGGCAAGGCTGTATCTACCCTGAAAGAGCGGTTGGCCATGCTGGAATCCAGACCTTATGAGCAGGCCATCGTGTTGCAGGGGCTCTCCCATGCCTATATATCACAGGAGGATTACCGCTCCGCCATCCCCCCTCTCAAGCAGAGCATAGCGCTGGGGGCACTGCCTGATGAGCCACAGCAGCGGGCGCGCTATAACCTGATACGACTCTATATGGCAACCGAGGGTTTTGCCGAGGCGATCAGCCAGCTCGGCATCTGGTTCAGCCAGGTGGAAAAGCCCCAGCCAGAGGCCTATGTGATGCTGGCCACGGCCCATCTGCAACTGGGAGATTACCAGGCGGCTGTTGAGCCATTGCGCGCCGCCATCAAGATCAGCGAGACCCCCAGAGAGAGCTGGTATCAAAGTCTGCTGGGAGCCTACAACGAGCTGGAACAGTATGACCACTGCGCAGCCCTGCTGCATACCATGTTACAACGCTTTCCAGACCGCCCAAACTACTGGCGGCAGCTGGTGGGTATTCAGCTGACCCAGGATAAATACCGTGACGCCCTGGCCACTATGGAGCTGGCATATCTGCGTGGACATATCCATACAGAGAAGGAGCTGCTCAACCTGGCGCAACTCTACCTGCACCTCAACGCCCCGTACAAGGCCGCAGCGCTGATTGAGAGTGAGATAAAACAGGGTCATATTGATAAGAGTGAGAAGAACTGGGAGCACGCCGCCAATGCCTGGCTGCTGGCGCGTGAGACCGACAAGGCGATTGCTGCGCTGGAGAGTGCCAAAGCCACACTGCGCAACCCGCAACTGGGGCTACAGCTTGCCCGGCTCTATATCGAATCCAGGCGCTGGGTCGAGGCGGACAGCACACTGAATGCAGTCGTCAATACCGGTAAACTTGGTGCCACAGATGCGGGACAGGCGTGGATGCTGCTGGGGATCGTACGGCATGAGGCCAAATCAACCGAGGCGGCTCGCATGGCATTTATTCAGGCGGGGAAATATCGTAAGACAGCCAGCAGTGCCAGACAGTGGCTGGCTTTTCTTGATCAGACATAATTTTTGACAAGCCCTAAGCACCCAAAAAGCGGGCGCAATCAGGCGGGGTTTCCCGCTGCCTGATCGCGCCATGCTCTCATGCTCTATAACTGCTTAGCCAGCGCGCACCTCAATTTTACGTGGCTTATGCTCCTCGCGTTTTGGGATATGCAGGGTTAGCAAACCGTCTTTAAGCCCCGCCTCAATCTTGCTGGTATCCAACTCTCCACCCAATAAAAAGCTGCGCTGATAGCGGGTTACGCCGATATCTATATGGAGTGCCTCCATATCATCCGGGGTATCCAGGCAGGCCTCGCCAGCGATGGACAAGGTATCCTTATCAACCTGGATATCGAGCCGATCTTTTGGTACCCCTGGCATATCGGCCTGCAGGGTAATGCCTGTAGCATCCTCGCAGATATCCACCTGTGGCTGCATTATGCATTCATCCTGCTTGGGCTGTTGTACGGCTTTTGGTGCCTGCTGTTCAAGCTCTTTTCTCTCAGTCATGATCTCTACTCCTGCGTTGTCACTTGATTTTGATCTGCCGTGGCTTTACCACTTCGCGCCGCTGGACGGTGATATGCAGCACGCCGTCTTTATAACTTGCATCCACCTTATCCGGATCGACATCCTCAGGCAGAGTTAGCGTGCGGCGAAAGGTGCCGTCGAATCGCTCTTTGCGATAGTAGTTGCCCCCCTCTTTTATACCTGTTTTGCGTTCACCACTGATGGTAAGCAGGTTGTGCTGAATGGATATATCCAGGTTTTCCGGGTCAGCACCGGCAGCAAAAAGATAGACATCAACCTGGTTGGGTGTGCTGCCCACATTGATGGGCGGATAGGCTCCTCGTGCCGTCGAACGAATACCGTTTGGCCGGGATCCAGAACCAAACAGTTGATCCATCTCACGTTCCAAACTTCTGAAATTATCGAAAAAGTTGCCCTCTAAAGGCATTAGTGTCGCAAACATGTCGATACCTCCTCTCGTGTGAACAAGATAGATTACACATCTGCTTATCAATGTTGGGGTTGGGTAAAAATTATTCAAGATTGCCCTGAATAATTTCCTGATACCTAAATCCTGCAAGTGCTCGCACTCACATAGCGCAAGCTATTGATCCGTATAGCGATATGAAACTTTTCGGCCATCACAATAAGGATGGCACTCAAAGTTGTCATTCACTCTACGAATCAATATCTTACACTCTGCAAGCACGATCACTTGCAGGATTTAGGTGATAGATCAAAGTGCCTTTGAAATTAAGGGGAAATGAGATTGTGTGTGGGAGCTGGGTCTGCTGATGGTACCGAGGGTCGGACTCGAACCGACAAGGCCGTGAAGCCGGTGGATTTTGAATCCACTGTGTTTACCAATTTCACCACCCCGGCATGGGAAGCGGTAAGTATATCCATTTCTATACTCATGGCAACAACCGGGTGTGTGATAAGATCCTGCCCCCATGAGACGCTCTGATTTTTTCTATGATCTGCCTGATGAGCTGATTGCCCAACACCCTGCGGGGCAGCGTGGTGACAGCCGCATGCTCTGCCTGGAGGGTGATACGGGTGAGCTGGCGGATCGCAACTTTTCTGATCTGCCCAATCTGCTGCAACCAGGAGATCTGCTGGTTTTTAACAATACGCAGGTGATGCCCGCCAGGATGTATGGCCATAAGGCGACAGGCGGAAAGGTTGAGATCCTGCTCGAACGCATACTGGAACCGCGCCGTGCGATGGCACATATACGCGCTTCAAAATCACCCAGGCCAGGTGGGCAGATTATTATTGGTGATGAATCCAGGGTTGAGGTTGTGGGTCGCAGTGATGCGCTGTTTGAACTTGTCTGCCCAGAGATGGATTTTATCGACCTGATGCATAAAGAGGGGCACATGCCGCTGCCACCCTACATCAGTCGGGAGGATGAGGCGCTTGATCAGGAGCGCTACCAAACGGTTTATGCGAAGAGGTTAGGTGCCGTGGCTGCCCCGACAGCGGGTCTGCATTTTGATCAGGCCATGCTGGAGCGACTGAAAGCGATGGGGGTTGAGAGTGCCTGGGTGACCCTGCATGTGGGTGCGGGAACATTTCAGCCAGTCCGGGTCGATCGGCTGGAAGATCATCTCATGCACAGTGAGTATGTAGAGGTGGATGAGACGGTTTGTGCCAGGGTAGAGGCGACAAGAAAGCGGGGCGGGCGGGTTGTGGCGATTGGTACAACCAGCGTGCGCAGCCTGGAGTCAGCCGCTGCGGCCACGGGTGAGCTGGCACCCTTCCAGGGGGACACGCGCCTCTTTATCACACCGGGTTATACATTTCGATGTGTTGATGCGCTGGTCACCAATTTTCATCTGCCAGAATCGACGCTGCTGATGTTGATCTCGGCCTTTGCAGGCTATGAGTCTGTGATGGCGGCGTACCAGCATGCTGTGGCAGAGCGTTACCGCTTCTTCAGCTATGGGGATGCCATGTTTTTGGGCAAAAAAAAGCGCGGCATCAGGGATGCCGCGCAAAAGTAGTACGAGGAAAAAGAATCAGGGGAAAATCATGAAACTAACTGTACTGGAGCTGAGTATAGTAAAGACCAATCGAATTTGTCAAGTAAAAAGCAGCGAAAAACAGTCAGGTATTTAGAGTGACTGGCTGCGTGTTCCGTAACGATCTGTAATGGAAGAAAAAATGCATTTTGAGAAATCAGCCTCAGATGGCCTTGCGCGACGGGGGCGGCTCACATTTCCGCGCGGAACCATCGAGACCCCGGCCTTTATGCCGGTAGGCACCTATGGCACCGTAAAGGCCATGACCCCGGAGGAGCTGGAGGGTATTGGGGCTGAGATCATCCTGGGGAACACCTTCCACCTGATGCTGCGTCCTGGGACAGATGTGATCGCCAGGCATGGTTCACTGCATGGCTTTATGCATTGGAAGCGGCCGATCCTTACCGATTCGGGCGGCTTTCAGGTCTTCAGCCTGGGTGATCTGCGCAAGATCACTGAACAGGGAGTTGCCTTTCGATCACCCATTGATGGCAGCAAGGTCTTTATGGGGCCTGAGGAGTCCATGCAGGTTCAGCGCAAGCTGGGGTCAGATATCGTCATGGTATTTGATGAATGCACCCCCTATCCTGCCACTGAAGAGGAGGCGCGAAGCTCGATGGAGCTATCGTTACGTTGGGCCAGGCGCAGCAAAGAGGCCCATGGTGACAGCCTATCTGCGCTGTTTGGTATCGTGCAGGGTGGTGTTTATGAGCATCTCCGACAGGCCTCATTGGAAGGATTGATTGATGTTGGTTTTGATGGCTACGCAGTGGGTGGCCTCTCGGTAGGGGAGCCGCCTGAAGATCGGTGGCGTGTGCTCGATTTTCTTGGCTCGCGCCTGCCAGTGGAGAGGCCGCGCTATCTGATGGGGGTAGGGACACCAGAGGATATTGTAGAGGCCGTGCAGCGGGGCATTGATATGTTTGACTGTGTCATGCCGACCCGCAATGCCCGTAACGGGCACCTGTTTACCCACACGGGGGTCGTGCGCATCCGCAATGCAATCCATAAATACAGTGACGAGCCGGTGGATGCCCGCTGTGATTGCTATACCTGTAAAAATTACAGCCGCAGCTACCTGCGGCATCTGGCCAAATGTAATGAGATTTTAGGTGCCAGGCTGAATACCATTCATAACCTCTACTACTACCAGACGCTCATGCGGGGTCTGCGTCAGGCGATTGAAAATGGGCGGCTGGATGAGTTTGTGCATGAGTTCTACGCCTTGCGCAGCTAATTGTGGCATAATCCGTCGCTTCGCGAATTCTTGAGTGTGGGAAAATACCAATATGAGTTTTTTTATTTCTGATGCCATGGCTGAAGCCGCCGCCGCGCCTCCTGCAGGTCAGATGGGGTTTGAGAGCCTGATATTTCCGCTGGGTCTGATTTTTTTGCTCTATTTCTTTATGATCCGGCCGCAGCTGAAGCGCCAAAAAGAGCATAAAAAACTGGTCAACTCCATTACCAAAGGTGATGAAGTGCAGACAGAGGGCGGCATTCTTGGCAAGGTGACCGCGCTGGGTGATAACTATGCCCAGATCGAGATTGCCAAGGGCGTTGAGATTAAAATCAGGCGCCACTCTATCCTTGGGGTCATGCCAAAAGGCACCATGAAAGAGCTGTAGTTGATCTGTCCCGAGGTCTGCGCCTCCGGATAATCCGGGTTTAAGTGTCATTAGATTAAACCACAGTAAACCAGTGGCAAGCGCCAAGAGTTAATGTTTAGAAAGTCATGAATCGATATCCAATCTGGAAGAATCTGCTGGTTCTTGTCATTGTGCTGACAGGTATCCTCTATGCGGCACCCAATCTGTTCGATCAGGATCCTGCAATAGAGGTTGCGGGTACCCGGCGAGCCAATGTAGATCAGGGCACAGTGGCCGCAGTGCAGGATGCACTGAAAACAGCCGGTGTTGAGATCAAGTCACTGGATTTTTCCGGTACCCGGCTGCTGTTGCGATTTCATGATCCTGAGTCCCAGTTAAAGGCAAAGGATGTGCTGAGTGAGGCGCTGGGTGATAACTACAATCAGGCGCTGACACTCTCAACGGATCTGCCGGGCTGGCTGCGCGCCATCAATGCCATGCCGATGAATCTTGGGCTGGATCTGCGAGGTGGTATCCATGTGCTGATTGATGTGGATATGGAGGCGGCAGTGAAGCAGTCGGTAGAGCGGTATGCCGGCGATATTCGCACCCTGATGCGGAATGAAAAGCTGCGCTATGTGACCGTCTCCAAAGGCGATGCCTCCGTCAGTATCAAATTCCGTGATGCTGCCGTACGGGACAGGGCGCTGGATGCAGTCTCGGATGAATTTCGTGATCTTGACGTGACCGCCAGGGATGATGGCGACAGCTTTCTTGTGGTGGCCAAGCTGGGTAAATCGGTACAGCAGGAGGTGAGTAAATTTGCCCTGGAGCAAAACATCACCACCTTGCGTAATCGCGTAAATGCGTTAGGTGTGGCAGAGCCGGTTATTCAGCAGCAGGGGCAGCGCCGCATTGTGGTGCAGCTTCCCGGTGTGCAGGATCCCGCCCGCATCAAAGATCTATTGAGCGCAACGGCAACCCTGGAGTATCGGCTTGAAGATACGGAGCATAATGTTGAGGATGCCGTAGCCGGGCGGGTGCCGCCAGGTGCGCGGTTGTACCGCATGCGCGATGGACGCCCTGTGTTGCTCAAAAAACGGGTGATTGTCACGGGTGATCAGATCACCAACGCCTCCTCGGGTCTGGATCAGCGCTCGGGGTCACCTGCGGTATTTGTAAATCTCGATGGCCCCGGTGCACGGCGCATGCGCAATGTGACCTCAGACAATGTCGGTAAACCCATGGCAGTGGTCTTTATCGAAACGCGCTATGAGAAGTACCAGGATAAGGATGGCAACACGGTCAAGCGCAAGCGGAAGGTGGAGGAGGTCATCAGCATTGCCACCATCCAGGAGCCCTTTGGCAAACGGTTTCAGACCACAGGGCTGGACAGCACGGAAGAGGCACACGATCTGGCCCTTCTGCTGCGAGCCGGTGCCCTGGCTGCGCCGATTGAGATTGTGGAGGAGCGTACCATCGGCCCCAGTCTGGGCGCAGATAATATCGAGCAGGGATTCAACTCGGTGGTTATCGGCCTGATCCTGGTCATGATCTTTATGGCGCTCTACTATCGAACCTTTGGTCTGGTTGCCGATATGGCGCTGGCAGTCAATCTGGTACTGATCATTGCCGTGCTCTCCATGTTGCAGGCCACGCTGACCCTGCCCGGCATTGCAGGTATCGTACTGACCGTGGGCATGGCGGTGGACGCCAACGTGCTTATTTTTGAGCGTATTCGTGAAGAGATTCGCAATGGAAATACGCCACAGGCCAGCATCCATGCCGGTTACGAGAAGGCACTTTCGACCATTACCGATGCCAATATCACGACACTTATCGCCGCAGCGGTACTCTTCAGCTTTGGTACCGGGCCGATCAAGGGATTTGCGGTAACGCTGTTTATTGGCATCCTCTCCTCCATGTTTACCGCGATCATTGGCACACGTTCAGTGATCAACTTCATCTATGGCGGCAAACGGTTGAGCAAACTGTCAATATAGTTATCGGCAAAAACCTAATGATTTTTGTACCCTGTTGAGTGCTGTAGCCCCACTAACCTCTGGACATAGAAACTGAAAATAACATCATGCAGCTATTCAAATTAAATCGCGCAATTGATTTCATGGGTATGCGCAAGTTCGCAGTTGCACTGTCGGTCATTCTGATGCTGGTAGCCATTGCCTCAATTGCCACGCGTGGAATGGATCTTGGTATTGATTTTACCGGTGGCACCTTGATTGAGGTTGGCTATCAGCAGTCAGCTGACCTGGGTAAGGTGCGGGATGCGCTGGCAGCGGCAGGTTTTCAGGATGCCACGGCACAGCATTTTGGGACGACGCGGGAGGTGCTGGTCAATCTGGCTCCGCGTGCGGACATGTCCAACACCGAGCTGAGTGATCAGGCGTTTAGCGCGCTAAAACAGGCCGCCGAAAGTAAAGTTGAGCTGCGCCGGGTAGAGTTCGTGGGGCCGCAGGTGGGCGACGAGCTGACAGAAGATGGCGGCCTTGCCATGCTCTACGCCCTGATCGGTATCCTGATCTATGTGGCAGTGCGTTTTGAGTACCGATTTGCTGCGGGCTCCATCATTGCACTGGTGCATGATGTGCTGATCACTATCGGTATCTTCTCGCTGTTTCAGATTGAATTTGATCTGCCGGTGCTGGCGGCCGTGCTGGCGGTGATTGGTTACTCTCTGAACGATACCATCGTGGTCTATGACCGCATTCGTGAAAATTTCCGCAAGATGCGAAAGGGCACTCCTGCTGAGATCATCAATGCCTCGTTGAATCAGACCTTCTCACGCACCATCATGACCTCGGTCACCACCCTGTTGGTGCTATGTGCCCTGTTTGTATTGGGTGGAGAGATTATTCACGGCTTTGCCCTGGCGCTGATCATTGGTGTGGTGGTGGGAACCTACTCATCTATCTACGTGGCCAGCGCGGCAGTCCTGGCGCTGGGTATCAGCAAAGCGGATATGATGCCGGTAAAGAAAGAGGGTGCTGACGTAGATGCCCGTCCCTGATAACAATTAACCGCAGGCTCGGGTTTTTGAAGGGAAGTGGAGCACCTCTGCGCGCTGGCCGTTGGTTGCTTTTATGGTGGCTGACTTTTTCGCTGGAGAGATCTCAATGATCTCAAAACCGGCCTCTTTTGAATTCCTGTAAGCGGTTTCGAGCAGGCACTCTTCCATACTGCCGAGCACATCGCGCATGATCATCTCTAACGCGCGGTTACTGAAATCTTTAGTGTCTGTTCTGTTGTTAGCCATGCCATCACCGCCGGTTCAGGGTTAATTGGATCAAAGCCAAACGGCTCCAGATCCCTCTCTGAACTTAGCGGTAATAGTCGGTAAAAATAAAGGGAAGGCTGTTCCTGAGCGTTAGAATTTCAGCTTTTCGTTAAGATGTGGGCGGATTGCGCTGGTGATGGCAGCATGCGTTTTAAGGCCGCCGGCAATGGTGTTGCCACTCTCAAAGTGTCGGCTGCCACCGGCCAGATCAGTGACTGTGCCACCGGCCTCACGCACAAGAAGTGCCCCGGCAGCAAAATCCCACTCTGCCAGTCCCAGCTCCCAGAAGCCATCCAGCCGGCCCGCTGCAACATAGGCAAAGTCGAGTGCGGCAGAGCCTGGGCGGCGAATTCCCGCTGTCTCTTTTGACAGATCTTTAAACATGCCCAGGTAGGCATCCATCTGGCGCTGGTCGCGGAATGGGAAGCCGGTACCAAGCAAGGCACCTTTTAGCCCAGGCCGTGCCGTGACGCGAATGCGGTGGTCATTCAGATAGGCGCCACTGCCCCGGCTTGCCGTAAACATCTCTTCGCGGAGCGGGTCATAGATGACGCCATGCTCCAGCTCACCACGGTATCTCAGTGCAATGGATACAGAGAAGTGGGGCGAGCCGTGGAGGTAGTTTGTGGTTCCGTCGAGCGGGTCGATGACCCACTGATACTCATTCCCGGGTTGGGCACCGCTCTCTTCTGCCAGAATGGCATGATCCGGGTACGATCTCTTCAGTACCTGGATAATGGCCTGCTCGGCCGAGCGGTCTACCTCGCTGACAAAGTCGTTCAGCCCTTTGGAGGTAACCTCAAGGGAGTCAACCCGATCAAAATTACGCAGTAGAATGGTGGCGGCGCTACGGGCTGCTCGAACGGCTATATTGATCATTGGGTGTCTGTGCATGGGCGGCAAAGATACAGCAAGCGGTTCTCAGGATAAAGCGGATTTTCAATTGACCCGGCTGCAAGCTCTGCGTACCCTGCGGCTTTTTATCCATCTTGTTTTCGATAATCCTAGAATCTGTAGTTGGACAGGGTGGAGTGTGCGTTTGTGGTGGTAGAGGGCAAGGCGCAACGACGCGGAATAGTTTTGCTATTCCAAGGAGTTGCAACGCCGCCATCTATTACCACAAATGTACAATCCGCTCTGTAGCGTTATTCACCCAGAAGGTGAGTTGGATAAAGGCGAAAAACATTATGAGTATCAACATGTTGGCATATCCTAAAAGCGGTCAACTGCGGAATCTAGGATAATTATGGGCTTACGCAATATTCGCATCGTGCTGGTGGGCACCACTCACCCTGGAAATATTGGTGCAGTAGCCCGAGCGATGAAAAATATGTGCCTGCAACAGCTCTATCTGGTGCAGCCCAAGCTGTTTCCCTGTGCGGAAGCAACGGCACGCGCCTCGGGTGCGGATGACCTGCTGCACGATGCCAAGGTCTGCGACACGCTGGATGAGGCGCTGGATGGGTGCTGCCTGGTGGTCGGTGCAAGTGCCAGGTTGCGTCGCGTAGAGTGGCCCCAGTTTGCTCCGCGGGAGTGTGCCGCGCAGCTGTTACGCGAGGCTGAACAAGGCCCTGTGGCACTCCTGTTTGGCCGTGAAAGCTCCGGGTTAAGTAACGCAGAGATGGATCGCTGCCAGTATCTGGTGCACATCCCGGCCAATGAAGAGTACAGCTCGCTGAATCTCTCCATGGCGGTGCAGGTGCTGGCCTATGAGCTGCGCATGACAGCACTGGAAGGCTCCTCTTTCCCGGCTGTGAAGCGTGACCGGCAGGTCGCCACAGCAGATGAGATGGAGGGGTTTATTCAGCATCTGCAACAGACGATGCGGGATATTCACTTCTCAGATCCACGCCAATCCACCAAGCTTTTGCGAAGGCTGCGGCGTCTGTTCAACCGGGCCCAGCCAGACAGTGATGAACTCAATATACTTCGTGGGATTTTAAGTGCAGCGCAGGGCTGCAAATCTCAAAAATAATATTGCGAATAATCATAAATCAACAGCTATCAGCCTGCCGATTTAAAAATCATGCTGGCTGTATATAGAGATTTAAAAGTAGTGGCAAATAATTTATCCAATAAAATCAAAGGTGTAAAAATAACCTGTGGGTTTGTAGGAAATTAATCGCGCACATTTGATAATTATCGAGTAAAATAGTCGGAAATTATTGGGCAGTGCAGGCAAATGAAGTAATGTTCTCTCGAATCAGAGAAGATGTTGGTTGTGTTTTTAAGCGTGATCCAGCAGCGCGTAATGTGTTTGAGGTCATAACGACCTACCCTGGAATCCATGCAGTGCTGTTTCATCGGCTCTCACACTGGCTATGGACGCACAAGCTGTGCTGGGTGGCGCGGGTGCTATCCAATATTGCGCGCTGGGTTACCGGCATAGAGATCCATCCGGGGGCAACCATTGGGCGGCGCTTTTTTATTGATCATGGCATGGGCGTTGTGATTGGCGAGACGGCTGAGATCGGTGATGACTGCACGCTTTACCACGGTGTAACGCTTGGTGGCACCAGCTGGGATGCAGGCAAGCGCCATCCCACGCTTGGCAATAATGTAGTCGTCGGTGCTGGGGCCAAGGTGCTGGGTCCCATCCACCTGGGCAATGGTGCGCGGATTGGGTCAAATGCAGTCGTGGTGAAGCCGGTGCCAGAAAATGCCACGGTCATTGGCGTTCCAGGGCATCTGGTTGGCCAGCGTGCAACCGCATCACCAGAGCGCGAGGCGATAGCCAAAAAGATGGGGTTTGATGCCTATGGCACATCACAGGATATGCCGGATCCGGTTGCACATGCGATCAACCATATGCTGGATCATATGCACCTGATAGACAGTCGGATGGAGATGCTGTCAGAGAGGTTACAGGATATGGGCATGGAGAATACCCAGACAAAGATGCCAGAGATGGAGTGCTGCGAGATTGTTTCAGAGGCAGAAGAGCTGACAGAAACTCCACTGGCCGATGGTGATAAGCGGACGCGTTAATGTGTAAGGAACGTGCATGGAATAACTTCAACATTATGGCGCCGAGCATTTGTCTCTGATTGGGCGATCTCAAGAGGCGCATAGTGTGCTACGCAACGATTGAGATCGTTCGAGCAGGGACAAATGAGCAAGTCAGAATGTCGAAGTTATTTCGTGATCGTTCCTAAGTACGCAGTAACTACAAGACAGTAATAGCAACATTTGAGGCACTGAAGTATGAGACTGACAACGAAAGGGCGCTATGCGGTAACGGCCATGCTGGATTTGGCGCTGCATCATCAAAAAGGGCCCATTACACTGGCAGATATTGCTGAGCGCCAAGGTATATCCCTCTCCTATTTAGAACAGCTGTTCTCCCGGATGCGTAAAAAAGGGTTGGTTTATAGTGTGCGTGGCCCTGGTGGTGGTTATAGCCCGGCGCGTACGACAGACAAGATATCCATCGCAGAGATCATTACCGCGGTCGATGAGAGCGTTGATACCACCCGCTGCAACGGAGCTCACAACTGTCAGAACAATGAGGTCTGTCTGACCCATAATCTCTGGGAAGATCTGAGCAATCGCATCTATGATTATCTGGAGGAGGTAAGCCTGCAAAGTTTGATGGCCACCCAGGGCGTACAAAAGGTATCTCAGCGCCAGGATGGGGTCTGCAATACGAACCTGGCAGTAGATCTGCCACCAACCCCCAGGGCAGCTAACTGAGCCGTAACGCAACAAGCCCGGGCAAGATATAGAAATTAGAATTAGTGGAGCAATAAATAGATGAAGCCACCCATTTATATGGACTATTCGGCGACGACACCGGTAGACCCGCGCGTTGCTGAGACAATGTGTCGGTATCTGACTCCGGATGGTGATTTTGGAAACCCCGCGTCCCGATCACACTACTATGGATGGAAAGCAGAAGAGGCAGTAGATAAGGCGCGCCGTGATGTGGCGGATCTTATCAATGCAGATCCGCGTGAGATTGTCTGGACCTCTGGCGCAACAGAGTCTGACAACCTTGCGCTGAAAGGTGTTGCCCATTTTTACAAGAAAAAAGGCAAACACATCATCACCTGCAAGACCGAGCATAAAGCGGTGCTGGACAGCTGCCGGCAGCTCGAACGCGAAGGCTTCGAGGTAACCTACCTGAGTCCTGAACCCAATGGCCTGATTGATCTCGACAAGCTGGAGGGTGCGATACGGGATGAGACCATCCTGGTCTCTATCATGCATGTCAATAATGAGATTGGCGTGATTCAGGACATTGCAGCGATAGGTGAAATGACCCGCTCACGCAAGATCCTGTTTCATGTCGATGCGGCACAGAGTGCCGGCAAGATCCCCATTGATCTGGCCGAGCTGAAGGTGGATCTGATGTCCCTCTCTGCACACAAGATTTATGGCCCCAAAGGGATCGGTGCCCTCTATGTGAGGCGCAAGCCGCGTGTGCGCATAGAGGCCCAGATGCATGGTGGTGGACATGAGCGTGGCATGCGCTCAGGCACCCTGGCCACGCACCAGATTGTCGGTATGGGCGAGGCATTCCGTATTGCCAACGAAGAGATGAAGGAAGAAAACATCCGCATCATGGCGATGCGCAACCGCTTGTGGGACGGAATCAAAGGGATGGAGGAGGTCTATCTCAATGGCGATCTGGAGCATCGGGTGGCCGGCAACCTCAATGTCAGCTTCAACTATGTTGAAGGTGAATCGCTGGTTATGTCGCTGAAAAGCATGGCAGTCTCCTCTGGCTCAGCCTGCACCTCAGCCAGTCTGGAACCCAGCTATGTGCTAAGAGCCATTGGTCGAGAAGATGAGCTGGCGCACAGCTCTATCCGCTTCAGTATTGGTCGCTTCACAACGGATGAAGAGATCGATAAAGTGATTGCAGAACTACAGGAGCAGGTTGCCCGGCTGCGTGAACTCTCACTGCTGTGGGAGATGTACAAAGATGGCATCGACCTCAAAGAGATCGACTGGGCCGCGCACTAAATATTTTGCCATTGAGTCCCCCTGAACCTGAAATCGGGAACTCATGGCTTGAACGATTATCTAATATTTAATACAGGTGCTCATCATGGTTGGAGTGGTTTTGACCCAACGGGCACAGGAGTTTGAATCATGGCATACAGTGAAAAAGTCCTGGATCATTATGAAAACCCGCGCAATGTCGGTGCTCTCGATAAAGAGGATAGCGACGTAGGCACCGGCATGGTGGGTGCGCCGGCCTGCGGTGATGTGATGCGCCTGCAGATCAAGGTCAACGATGAGGGTGTTATTGAAGATGCCAAATTCAAGACCTACGGCTGTGGCTCAGCAATCGCCTCCAGCAGCCTGCTGACCGAGTGGGTAAAGGGTAAAACACTGGAAGAGGCAACCCAGATTAAAAATGTCGATCTGGCAGAAGAGCTGGCGTTGCCGCCGGTAAAGATCCACTGCTCGGTGCTGGCAGAGGATGCCATCAAGGCCGCCATCAGTGACTACACCGCAAAGCAGGCCAGGAAATAGCCATGGCCATTACACTGACTGAAGCGGCAGCCGCCCGCGTCAACAAGTTCATGGCCAACCGGGGCAAAGGGATTGGTGTCCGCCTGGGCGTACGCACCTCTGGCTGTTCAGGCATGGCTTATGTGCTGGAGTTCGTTGATGAGGTGGGTGAAGATGACACCATTTTTGAAGATAAAGGCATCAAGGTGTTGATTGATGCAAAAAGCCTGCTCTATCTTGATGGCACCGAGCTGGATTTTGTGAAAGAGGGGTTGAGTGAAGGTTTCAAGTTCAACAACCCCAACACCAAGGAGTCGTGTGGCTGCGGCGAGAGCTTCTCTGTCTGAGGGTTTTCTGTGGCAGCAGTATCACTGCGGTGAGTGACGCGGACTGGTACTCTCCAGTCGTTTCGTTTTAACTCCGATAGCTGAATAGATTATGTTGGATTTCTCGAAGAGTTACTTTGAGTTGTTTGGCCTTCCCATTGGGTTTGACGTGGATGGCGCCAGGCTTGCTGATCGCTACAGAGATCTGCAACGCGCTGTCCATCCAGACCGATACGCCAGTGCGACCGAGCAGGAGAAACGACTCTCCATGCAGGCCGCGACACACCTCAACGATGCGCTGAATACACTGAAAAAGCCGCTGCTGCGGGCGCAATACCTGCTGGAGCTGAAAGGCGTTGATATGAGTGCAGGTGGTGACAGCATCACAGATGGCAGCTTCCTGATGGAGCAGATGGAGCTGCGTGAAGAGCTGGCGGGGATCAAACAGCAGTCAGACCCCTATGATGCGATAGCCAATCTGATGAATCGCATCCAGAGCCACATTCAGAGCCTGCTGCGGGAGATCAGCGTACAGTTTGAGGCCGATACACCACAAGCCCTGGAGCAGGTCAAAGAGGGCGTGAGCAAACTGCAGTTTCTCTACAGACTCAGCGCCCAGGTTGAAGCGCTTGAAGAGGAGCTTGACGAGGCGCTGTAAGTAAACCCAAATCCTGCATGCAGATCCATCGGCTCAATATAAATCCGGGTTTGCAGCAGGCCTTCTTTACAATGGCTGATGGAACCTATGGCATTTATACAACTCTCCGAACCCGGTCAATCACTTGCGCCACACCAGCATAAACTGGCGGCAGGCATAGACCTGGGCACCACCAACTCACTGGTTGCCACAGTACGAAGCGGACAGGCAGAGACACTGCCGGATGAGCAGGGTCACCACCTGCTACCCTCTGTTGTGCGTTATCAGCAAGGGCAGATTCAGGTCGGCCACGAGGCGCTCCAGGCCGCCACAACCGACCCGCTCAACACCATTGCATCCGTAAAGCGCCTGATGGGGCGCAGCGTTGACGATATAAAAACCCTGGGCGACCGGCTGCCTTATGAATTTCAGCAGCAGGACTCCGCAGTCCCCCGCATCCACACTGCGGGCGGTGATGTCAGCCCGATCGAGGTCTCGGCCGAGATTCTAAAGGTACTGGCTGCGCGTGCAGAGGCCAGCCTGGGCGGTGAACTGAATGGCGTCGTCATCACCGTTCCCGCCTATTTCGATGATGCCCAGCGCCAGGCGACCAAGGATGCCGCCAAGCTGGCGGGGCTGAACGTATTGCGGCTGCTCAATGAGCCAACCGCAGCGGCAGTAGCCTATGGGCTGGATCGCAGTCAGGATGGGGTACACGCCATCTATGACCTGGGTGGTGGCACCTTTGATATCTCCATCCTGCGGCTGAACCAAGGGGTATTCGAGGTGCTCTCCACCGGGGGAGACTCCGCGCTGGGCGGTGATGATTTTGACCGCCTGATAGCGAACTGGATCATGCAGCAGGCAGGCATTGAGGATGATGCTGGCCACGCCATGCTGCGGCGGCTGATGCGAGATGCCTGCGCAGCCAAAGAGGCACTGACCGATGCCGAGAGCACCCGGCTGGATATTGAGCTTGAGGATGGCAATCGCTGGCAGGGTGAGCTGGATCGCGCCACCTTCAACCAACTGGTCGAGCCGCTGATCCGCAAGACCCTGGCACCCTGTCGCCGCGCCCTGCGCGATGCAGGCCTGAGCGTCGATGAGATCGAAGATGTGGTCATGGTGGGTGGTTCGACACGCATGCTGCGGGTACGCGAGATGGTGGGCGAATTCTTTGGTGCCCCACCGCTGGTGGATATTGATCCAGATAAGGTCGTTGCCGTGGGTGCTGCAATCCAGGCCGATATTCTGGTGGGCAACAAACCCGAAGATGAGATGCTGCTGCTGGATGTCAACCCGCTCTCCCTGGGTATCGAGACCATGGGTGGGCTGGTCGAGAAGATCATCCCGCGCAACACCACCATCCCGGTAGCCCGCGCCCAGGAGTTTACCACCTTCAAAGATGGCCAGACCGCCATGGCCGTCCATGTGTTGCAGGGTGAGCGCGAACTGGTCTCCGACTGCCGCTCACTGGCTCGCTTCGAACTGCGCGGCATCCCTCCCATGGTGGCTGGCGCAGCCCACATCCTGGTCACCTTCGAGGTGGATGCGGATGGCCTGCTGCATGTCACAGCCAGGGAGCAGAGCAGCGGGGTCGAGGCCAGTGTCGAGGTGAAGCCCTCTTACGGCCTGACCGACACTGAAATTGAAGATATGCTGCGCGCCTCCATGGCGCATGCGCAGGAGGATATGGATGCACGCCGCCTGCGTGAACAGCAGGTAGAGGCCAAACGTGTTATCGAGGCGCTGGCCTCGGCACTGGCTGCCGACGGTGAGCAGCTGTTGACGAAAGAGGAGCAAGCGCCTATAAAAAAGGCATTTCAGCAGCTCGTTGTGCTCAGTGAATCGGATGATCATGAGGCGATCAAGCAGGCGGTCGAGGCACTTGAAAAGAGCTGCGAGTTCTATGTTGAACGACGCATGAATGCCAATATTCACAAAGCAATGGCGGGACAAAAGGTGGATGACTTCAATGACTAAAATCATATTCTTGCCACATGAAGAGCTCTGCCCGGAAGGGGCGGTGATCGAAGCAAAACCCGGCGTCAGCATCTGTGAGGCTGCGCTGGAGAACGACATCGAGATTGAGCATGCCTGCGAGATGTCCTGCGCCTGTACCACCTGCCATGTCATCATCCGTGAAGGGTTTGACTCGCTGGAAGAGTCGGATGAATTTGAAGATGACATGCTGGACAAGGCGTGGGGGCTGGAGCCGGAATCCCGCCTGAGCTGCCAGGCCATCGTGGGTGATGAGGATCTAGTGGTAGAGATCCCTAAATACACCATCAACATGGTGGCCGAAAACCATTAGGAGCCGCGTTATGAGCCTTAAGTGGACCGATTCACTGGATCTTGCCATTGCCCTGGATGAAGCCCATCCTGATGCCGACCCCAGTCATCTTAATTTTGTGGATCTTCGCAACATGATCCTGGCGCTGGATGAATTTGATGATGACCCTGCACACTGCGGCGAACGCATCCTGGAGGCGGTAACGCTGGCCTGGATTGACGAGAAACAGTAGACCACAACCACTGCATCGGTGCAGAACGCATAGAAGATCTTCTCAACGCGCATTGCCTGCCATGGGTCGATACCGTCCGCCACAGCCACGCTCCTCGCCATACATCACAGCGGAAGGCTATGCACGTCTTCAGGCCGAGTCGAAGGCACTGTGGGTACGCCGTGCCGAGGTGACCAAAGCACTGGCTGCGGCCGCCGCAGAGGGTGATCGCTCTGAGAATGCAGAGTATATCTACCGCAAGAAAGAGCTGGGTGGAATCGACCGGCGCATCCGCTATCTGCAAAAACGGCTGCCTGATCTAAAGGTGGTGATGGAGCCTCCCAGTGATCCCTCCCGCATCTTCTTTGGTGCCTGGATCCGGCTGGAGGATGAGTCGGGCAGCGAGGTGATCTACCGCATTGTCGGCCCGGATGAGTTCGACTTTGAAAAAGGCTTTATCAGTATGGACTCCCCGATGGCCAAGGCGCTGCTAAAGAAGGGTGTCGATGATGAGGTGGTCGTGCCTATACCGGCAGGCAAGGCCATCTACTATGTGCTGGCGGTAAGTTACCACCTAAATCCTGCAAGTGATCGTGCTTGCAGAGTGTAAGATATTGATTCGTAGAGTGAATGACAACTTTGAGTGTCATCCTTATTGTGATGGCCGAAAAGTTTCATATCGCTATACGGATCAATAGCTTGTGCTATGTGAGTGCGAGCGCTTGCAGGATTTAGGCGCTAGCCTATATTCTGAAATTTGCACTACCACAGCTGCTTTGAAACAATGCGCCAAACCTGAATTCTGGTAACAAAAGAGAGATGACTATGTCTTTGATTAAACCCTTTACCGGCTTGCGCCCCGCCCGTGAGCGCGCCGAAGATGTGATGGCACCACCCTATGATGTGCTAAGCAGGGAAGAGGCGAAACAGAAAGTAATAGGGCGCCCCTGGAGCTTCCTGCATCTCTCCCGGCCTGAGATCGACCTGCCGGACGATGTCGATCAATACGCCCCAGAGGTCTATGCCAAAGCGGCCGAGATGCTGGCCTCACTGCAAAGCGATGGCATCATCTCTCCAGACCCGTACCCCATCTACTATGTCTATCGCATCTGGGTGGATACCCATGTGCAGACCGGCCTGGTAGCCGTGGCCTCAGTGGAGGAGTATGACACTGGCCGCATCAAACGGCATGAACTCACCCGTCCTGAAAAAGAGGATGACCGGGTGCGTCAGATAGATGCGATCAATGCCCAGACCGGGCCGGTACTTCTGGCCTACAGCGCTGACAAGGCACTGGATACCATTCTGGCCAGAGCCGCAGAGGCACCACCAGATGTCAATGCCGTTGCGGAAGGCAATGTGATGCACCAGCTCTGGCTAATCATAGACCAGGATACCTGCGATACCATTACCCGCATCGTGGATGCCATGCCTTCGCTCTATGTGGCTGATGGCCACCACCGTGCTGCTGCGGCCTCAAGAGTGGCAGCCCAGCGTAAAGCAGCCAGCCCCAATCACACGGGCGACGAACCCTACAACTACTTTCTGAGCGTGATGTTTCCCCATTGCGACTTGCATATCTTTGATTACAACCGCGTAGTGAAGGATCTCAATGGCCTGACCCAGCAGGCGTTCCTTGAAAAACTCGAAGAGGCCTTTCAGGTAACCCCCAGCCCCCACCCCTACCGCCCCGCCTGCAGCGGCGAGTTTGGCATGTACCTGAAGGGGCGCTGGTATCGTCTGGAACTCCATCCAAATCGCATCCCCACAGCCGACCCGGTGGCAAAGCTGGATGCCAGCCTGCTGACCGACAACCTGCTTGACCCCATCCTGGGGATTAAAGATCTACGGCGGGATGATCGCATCGATTTTGTGGGTGGCATCCGTGGCCGATCAGGCCTGGAAGGGCCGGTAGACCGGGGCGAGATGGCTGTGGCATTTGCACTGTTCCCCGTCACCATGGATGACCTGATAGCGGTGGCAGATGCGAATGAGATCATGCCCCCAAAATCCACCTGGTTTGAGCCAAAGCTGGTCGATGGGCTGGTAAGCCATCTGCTGGATTGACGTCGGCTTTAATACCCTTACACCACCAATGAACGGGCTGGCGAATGGTTAGTGTCGTTTCAAATCTCCCTGCGGAGAAGCAGCTGGATGAGCAGGCCATAGCGGTCTGGGTGGACTCCGTCAGCCAGCGTTTCAGCACAAGCGAGCAGGCGTTGCTGCGTGATGCCTGCAAGCTGATGTTCCATAGCCACCAGGGCAGCACCCAGCCATCGGGTGAGTGCACGGTACGCTGCCTGCTCTCCGTGGCAGACATCCTGGCCGGGCTGGGGATGGATCATGAAACCATCGCCGCAGCGCTGCTGCATGATCTGCTGAATGCTGAAGCCGTCGATGTAGAGCTGCTGCGCGAACGTTTCGGCAAAGGCGTGGCAGGGATGGTCGAGGATATGGCGCGCATCGGGCTGGTGGCAGGCATTCAGCAGAACCTCACCCAGGGGGCAGACAGCCAGCATGCAGAGAACCTGCGGCGCATGCTGTTGAGCATTGCCGATGATGTGCGGGTGGTGCTGATCGTGCTGGCAGAGTGCCTGCATGGGCTGCGCAGCGTAAAGAACTTTCCGGATGAAGTGCGACAAAGGGTGGCACTGGAAGTGCGCGAAATCTATGCGCCCTTGGCCAACCGCCTGGGGGTCTGGCAGATCAAGTGGGAGATGGAGGATCTTGCGCTACGCTACCTGGAGCCAGAGGTCTACCAGGAGGTAGCGAGCCAGCTGGATGGGCGCAGAGATGAGCGGGAGCGATTTATCGCCGATGTCATCAAGATGCTACAGGCAAAATTTCATGAGCACGGGGTCAAGGCAGAGATCTTTGGCCGCCCCAAGCATATCAACAGCATCTGGCGAAAAATGCAGCGCAAGGCGGTCGACATTGATCAGATCTTTGACCTGCGAGCGGTGCGCGTGCTGGTGGACTCCATCGCCGACTGTTATGCCGTGCTGGGCATAGTCCACGGCCTGTGGCGACACATCCCGGGCGAGTTTGATGATTACATTGCAACCCCCAAGGCCAACATGTACCAGTCACTGCATACCGCCGTGGTAGGGCCGGGCGGTAAAAACATGGAGGTACAGATCCGCACCCATGAGATGCACCAGCATTCAGAGCTGGGCGTAGCCGCACACTGGGCCTATAAAGAGGGTAAAAAGCAGGATTGCGAGTTTGAGCGGCGTATTATCATGATGCGCAACTGGCTTGAACTAAAAGATGAAGAGAGCGGGGCAGAAGACTTCTTCGACCGCTTTAAAGCTGAATTTGAGCCGGTACAGACCTATGTGCTGACCCCGCAGGGTAAGGTGATAGAGCTGCCGAAAGGTTCCACCCCGGTTGATTTTGCCTATGCGATCCACTCGGATGTGGGGCACCGCTGCCGTGGTGCCAAGGTCGATGGCCATATCGTCCCGCTCACCCATCAACTGGAGAGCGGACACACAGTAGAGATCATTACCGCACGTGAGGGCGGCCCCAGCCGGGACTGGCTCAGTCCACACCACGGTTACATCAAAACAGCACGCGCTCGTAACCGCGTAAGACAGTGGTTTCGGCACCAGGATTTTGAGCAGCATGTGCAGATGGGGCGCAGCAACCTGGATCGGGAATTTAACCGGCTGGGTGTCGAAAAAACTGACCTTGACAGGCTGGCAACGAAATTTAACCTGCAAAAAACAGAAGACCTTCTGGCCGCAGTGGGCAGAGGGGACATCTCACCGATTCAGGTTGCCAGCGCAACGGGCGAACGCAAACAGCCTCTTCCTGCTAAAAAGAGGCCGCCACACAGCCGCCATAAAGAGAAGCCAAGAGGCGAGATCGTGGTTGAAGGGGTGGATGACCTGATGACCCACATTGCCCGCTGCTGCAAACCAGTGCCGTATGACGCCATTATCGGCTATATCACACAGGGGCGCGGGGTAACGGTGCATCGCCGGGATTGCGCCATGGTAAACCGGCTGGAAGCGCCTCAGCAGGAGCGACTCATAAACGTAGCCTGGAGCGATCAGAGAACTGATTCGACCTACCCTGTGGATGTGCAGGTCAATGCGCAGGATCGAAAAGGCCTGCTGGGTGAAATCTCATCCGTCTTTACCAATGAAAAGCTGGACATCATCGGCGTACTCTGCCGCTCCAACCGCAAGAATGACACCGCCAGCATGCAGTTTACCGTAGAGATCTCGGACATATCACAACTCAGCCGTGTGCTGAACCGGATTGCCCAGATGTCAGAGGTGTATGAAGTGCATCGTAAGGTGTAGGTTTTCGGTTAAACAAGGAAGACCCGACATGCCAAGGCAGAGGACGGGTCGGATTCGGTATAATACCTTATTGTAGTAACGGCTCTCACCCCGGATTACCACACATTTTCGAGTATACTCGCTCTCTCACATGGAGGGAAGTAGTGATGAATTCGAATAACAAACCTTATACCCTTGGGCTGGATATTGGAAACGCTTCAGTCGGAGCTGCTCTGCTGAATGACGAGCGGATCATCGCTCTGCACGTCCGAACCTTTGACCGGGCTGAAACAGCCAAAGAGGGTGAATCCCTCAATAAGATCCGGCGTGAATCCAAACTTACCCGCCGTCGCCTGCGCCGCCGCACCCACCGTCTGCAACGCCTTTGCCAACGCTTCAAGCGCCAGGGTCTGATTGGCGATGCTAACCCTGCCGCTTTTGTCAGTACCACATCTCCCTGGCTGCTGCGTGCTGAGGGGCTGGATCGTCAGCTGAGCAATAAGGAGTGGGCAGCCACTATTTATCACATCATCAAGCATCGTGGTTTTCAGTCTACCCGCAAGAGTGAAGCAAAAGAGGATGAGAAGGCGGGGCAGATGCTCAGTGGAGTCACCCAAAACCAGAGGCTGCTGGATGAGTCTGACTACCGCACAGTGGGGGAGCTGGCAGCGCGGCATGGAGCCTTTGCACAAGCCAAGCGCAACAAAGGGGGCAGTTACAGCCACACCTTTGCCAGAGCTGAGCTTGAAAATGAGTTGCTTCTGTTGTTTAAGAGTCAGCGAAAATATGGCAACCCTCACGCCTCAGCTACGTTTGAAGAGAGCGTCTATGAGTTGCTGATGGCACGCCGTCCAGCGCTCTCAGGTGACAAACTGCTAGAGATGATTGGAAGATGCACTTTTGAGCAGGATGAATACCGTGCGCCCAAAGCAAGCTACAGTGCCGAGCGTTTTGTCTGGCTAACCAAGCTCAATAACCTGCGCCTGAGTGGTCTTGGTCACACCAGAGCGCTGAATGAAGCCGAGCGGGCAATAGCGCTTGAGATGCCGTTTCGCCGGGCAAAGCTGGCCTATAAGCAGCTGCGCACAGCCCTCTCTCTGCCAGATCATGAGCGTTTCATTGGTCTGCGTTATCCAGCTGCTGGTGAGAGCAAAGACCCGGAAAACGGCATCCTGTTTGAGGCAAAGGGTTATCACAGCCTGCGGAAAAAGGTCTACGAGGATAACGGACTCAAACTGGAGTGGGCAAGAGACAGCCAGAACCCGCAACGGCTGGATGATCTTGCCTATGCCATGACCGTATTCAAAGAGGATAACGAAGCGCGAGCATGGCTGCTTGAGCAGGGGATAGAACCCTTCATTGTAGAAGCCGCATTGGAACTCTCCTTCTCCACCTTTGTGCGTCTGTCGCTTAAGGCGCTGCACAAGATTTTGCCACACATGGAAGCTGGGTTGCGTTATGACGAAGCCGTAGTGGCTGCCGGTTATCATCACCATAGCCAAATAAAAGCAGGGGTGAAATTACGCTATCTGCCGCGCCCCAGTAGAGATCAGATATCCAACCCGGTGGTCTACCGTGCTTTGAATCAGGCACGCAAACTGCTCAATGCCATTGTGCGTGAATATGGTTCGCCCCAAGCGGTGCATATTGAGTTGGCGCGTAACCTCAGCAAGCCGCTCGATGAACGCCGCAAGATTGAAAAAGAGCAGGAGAGCTACCGCAAAACCAAGCAGGCAGATATTGAGCAGTTTGAGCAGACCTTCCGCTTTACCCCCAAAGGGCTGGATCTGGTCAAGTGGAGACTCTTCCGTGAGCAGGATGACAAGTGTGTCTACAGCTTAAAGCCGATTGATATTGAACGACTCTTCGAGGCGGGTTATGCCGAGATTGACCATGCGCTCCCCTATTCGCGCAGCTTCAATGACGGCATGAACAACAAGGTGCTGGTACTTACTGCTGAAAACCGCAATAAAGGAAACCAGACACCTTATGAATACCTCGATGGTGCAAGTGAGAGTGAGGCATGGCGCAGCTTTGCCGCTTTTGTTGGTGCCAACAAAAAATATCGGGAGGCAAAACGGCGCAACCTGTTGCGCAAGGATTTTGGTGAAGAGGCTGCCAGCGAGTTTCGTGAGCGCCATCTGACCGACACCCGCTACATCTGTCGCGAGTTCAAACGGATGATTGAACAGCACCTGCAACTCAACAATGCAGAGGATAGAGCCTGTGTAGTGGTTGCAGGACAACTGACCAGCTACCTGCGCGCCCGCTGGGGGCTGATCAAAGTACGTGAGAATGGTGATCTGCACCATGCCCTTGATGCGGCGGTGGTTGCCGCCTGTAACCGCGCCATGATCAAGCGGCTCTCCGACCACTCCCGCCGGGGTGAGCTGAAGCAGATGCGTGGCAACTACGCTGACCCAGAAACTGGGGAGGTGATTAACCTGATGGCGTTGCGCCAGATAGAAGAGCGCTTTCCGCTACCCTGGCCACACTTCAGAAAGGAGCTTGAGGCTCGCCTCTCGCCTGATCCAGCGCATAACCTGATGGCCATAGTGAGCTACCCGCAAACAATGGCTGAGCAGGCAACAGCTGTGCGAGTCTCCCGCGCCCCAACCCGGCGCGGCACAGGGGCGGCACATCAAGAGACCATCCGCTCTGCCAAGTGGATGGAGCAGGGTAAAAGTGCTGTAAAGACCCCACTGGAAAAACTCAAACTAAAGGATCTGCCCAATATTGTCGGCTACGATGACCCGCGCAATAGCAAGCTGATTGCCGCTATTGAACAGCGGCTGAAGGAGCACGGCAATGATGGTAAAAAGGCCTTCAAAGAGCCGCTCTACAAACCGAGTGCGCCGGGTAAGCAGTCACCGCAGATTCGCACTGTGCGACTGCTTGCCACCCAAAAAAGTGGTTTGCCAGTGCGCAAGGGTATTGCCAACAATGGTGATATGGTGCGAGCTGATATCTTTACCGATGGTAAACGCTTCTACGCTGTACCCCTCTATGTGGCGGATGCGGTCAGGGCGGAGCTGCCAAACCGGGCAGTGGTTGCAGTGAAATCAGAAAGTGACTGGACGTTAATGGGAGAGGGCTACCATTTCCTGTTTAGTCTCTATCCCAATGACTGGGTTAGTGTCAAAGTAAAAGCCAATGAACCAGCCAAAGAGGGCTATTATGCTGGGTTGGATCGCGCAACGGGAGCCATCTCTCTGTGGACACATGACCGAAACCGATCTATAGGCAAGGATGGTTTGATAAGAGGCATAGGGATCAAAATGGCCAAGTCGGTTGAAAAATACCACGTTGACCTGCTGGGGCGACTGCACCGGGTCTATCAGGAGACACGTAAACCGCTCAAAGCAAAAGGATAGGGAGAGACACCATGGCATGGCGCAGTGTAATGATCACCCGCCCTTCACGCCTGCGGCTCAAGGACAAGGCACTGGTAGTAGAACAGGAGGATGGAACAGTCACAGTGCCGCTGGAGGATATGGCAGCACTGCTGATTGAGCATCAGCAGGTCAACCTTACTGCCGTGCTGCTCTCAGCCTGTGCCGAACACCAGATTGCGGTTATCACAGTGGATGAGACCCACCACCCGAACGGAGTGCTGCTGGCGCATCTGCCACACAGTCGCGCTGTGAAGGTGATGCGGTTACAGATGGCGATGAGTCAACCCCGGCGTAAACGACTCTGGCAGACGATAGTCAGACAAAAAATCAGCAATCAGTCCGCTGTACTGCACTATCATGGAGAGGAGAGAGCCGCCTGCCGACTGGCGCAACTCAGCCGAGAAGTGCGCTCTGGCGACCGGGAGAATGCTGAAGGAGTAGCGAGCCAGATCTACTTTCCAGCACTACTGGGCAGAGGCTTCAGCCGCAAACAGTCACGCTTTCACAACGCCGCCCTCAACTACGGCTATGCCATCATCCGTGCAGCCATTGCCCGTAGTCTGGTTGCCTATGGATTCCTTACCGCACTGGGGTTGCACCACCACAGTGAACAAAATGCCTTCAATCTGGCCGATGACCTGATTGAACCCTTCCGCCCACTGCTGGATCACTATGTTGTACACCAATTCCCGGAAAAGGATGCAGAGCATCTGAAGCCACCGCACAAAGCAACATTAGTTAGCATTCTGCACCGGGATATCAGCCTGCCAGAGAGCAATGGTGAACCGGGCAGGTGTACCCTGTTGGCTGCGGTAGAAGCGGTGGTAATCAGCCTCTCCCAAATACTATTGGACGATAAGGCTTCATTGAGGCTGCCGCTTTTCAAGCCAGATTGAGAGTGACCCATGAGCAAGGAGACCCGCCGGTTTATGCGCTTACTGGTATTTTTTGACCTACCCACCATCACTCGTGCAGACAAGCGAGCCTATACCCTGTTCCGGCGCTTTCTGATTCAGGATGGTTACGACATGATCCAATGGTCAGTTTACGGGCGCATCATCAATGGCTCAGACGATATGACAACTCACCTGCAACGCCTCAAATTCAGCCTGCCGCCTGCGGGTTCTGTACGCTGCCTACAGATTAGTGAGAAGCAATTTGCCAATATGGTGTTTCTGGTAGGAGAACCCAAAAAACAGGAAAAAGAGGTGACAGCACAGCAGTTGGTGCTGCTTTAAGCAGTAAATTTTTATGGGCAAATCCCCCGTATCCCTTATGGGATACGGGGTCTAAGCGAGGGAAGTGTAGCAATCCGGGGTGAGAGAGGGAACTACAACCAATGCGTTCGCCGCCAATGCCCTTTTCCAAGTGTAGCAATCCGGGGTGAGAGAGGGAACTACAACTTACTTGGCGCTCTTTACCTATCTCTAATAAGTGTAGCAATCCGGGGTGAGAGAGGGAACTACAACTATCAAAATGGGCTTCAACGTTAT
>JALSJZ010000024.1 GCA_026989135.1 Sedimenticola sp.
GGTGCCGAACCTTCTCCTCTGCTGCACGTATACTATTAAAGGCCTTGCGTGCACGCAGGATGTGCCTGATCCGGTGGCTGATGATGGGCCAGTTTACAGGTTTGACCACAAAATCGGTGGCACCCACTTCAAACGCCCTGTTGATAGAGGCCTCATCTTCCAGACCCGTCAGCACCAGAGCCGGGGCATTTGTCTCACTGGCCATTTGGCTAAGCCTGCTACAGAGTTCAAAAGCGTTCAGCTTTGGCAGATCGACATTCAGCAATACGATATCGGGTGCTAGTTGCTCAAATCGCTCCAGCGCCTGTGCACCATCTTCAACCCCCTCAACAACAAAGCCGGCACCGGCCAGCACCTGCCTGGCATGCGCCAGTGCTTTTGGATCATGATCGACAACCAATACCGTAGAGGAGCTGTTTTCTGGCATCTGTTCGCTCATTCCAGATCGCTCTGAAGCCGCCACAAATGCAACATAAGGAGCATCTGAACCAATCTGGTTGAATTTATTTCAGTCTGTTTCGAGGTTTCTTTGGCTAAATAACCAGCCATCTACCCTGTTTTCGGCCAACCGAGAGAGAAATGAAGGGGGGCAACGGATTAAGGTTACCCTAATCCCCGGATAGAAACGCGAGATGATGTGCACCAATAGTAGGCGCTTTAGGCGAGATATTGGTTTCGCAGTGAAACAAAAAACATTAGCCGCACCCATAAGGTTTGGCGGCTATTTTTTGTTTTGCTGTGAAATCAAGAGCTTGTGTAGTATATGTGTTTCTATCCGGGGATTAGGAGGTTAGCTGTGGTGCTCGTTCTCTTGTGTAGGGAGAGCTGAATCACTATTGATTTGAAAGGTGCCGGTAAAGCACTGGCCATGGGTTCTTACTGTCCACCATGTATAGATGGGGGAGCCCAAAACAGCGAGCAACAGACCTGTGAAGGCACCCGCCACGGGTGCCCCTGCTACCAGATTCAGCAGGCCATAGGTATTTCCCAGCGAGGTTAACAGCAGCAGCGGCACGGCAAACAGCCCGGCACAAAAACCCAGCAGCACGGTAAGTTTAACCAGTGAGCCATAATTGAGCCGGACTCGGCATTCACCATATATTTTATCAGTCATATCAATTTACTAGCGGTCAAATTTCAGGCGTTGGCCAAGGTGGGAGTCATCCAGTTTCCCTTGATGGTAGGCCAGATGGCCATTCACAAAGGTGGACTCAATGATGGAGCGAAAGACCCGCCCCTCCACCGGCGACCAGCCGCATTTATAGCGCACATCCTCCCGCTCGACACGCTCGCTCCGCTCCAGATCGAGCAGCACCAGATCTGCCCAGTACCCTTCACGGATATAGCCCCGCTCCGGGATATTGAACAGCCTTGCCGGGGCATGGCTGGTCTTCTCTGCAATCAGCTCCAGTGAGAGCAGCTTGTCGTGATACATCTCCAGCACCATCGGCAAGGCATACTGCACCAGTGGCAGCCCGGCAGGGGCACTGAAGTAGCGGTTGAGCTTCTCCTCCAGGGTATGCGGGGCATGATCCGTAGCGATCACATCAATCCGCCCATCAATTAACGCCTGGCGAAGGGCATCCCGATCCTGGCGTGTCTTGATGGCCGGGTTGCACTTGATAAAGGCCTGCTTATATGCGTAGTCCGCTGCATCAAAATAGAGATGATGCACACAGGCCTCGGCGGTGATCCGCTTGTTATCCGGTGGCCCTTTCTGAAACAGCTTCATCTCCCGCGCGGTGGTCAGGTGCAGCACATGCAGACGGGTGTCGTGCCGCTTGGCAAGACCGACCGCAAAGGAGGAGGAGCGAAAACAGGCCTCTTCACTGCGGATCTCAGGGTGTGCCTCCATCGGCACATCCTCACCAAACTGCTCGCGGAAGGCACGCTCGTTGGCCTGGATGATCGGGGTGTCTTCACAGTGGGTGGCGACCAGTATCGGCGCATCACGGAAGATCGCCTCCAGCGCCGCCTCGCTGTCGACCAGCATATTGCCGGTTGAGGCGCCCATAAAGACCTTGATGCCGCAGGCCTGTTTCGGATCGAGCGCGCGGATTACGTTGATATTCTCATTGGTCGCCCCCAGATAGAAGGCGTAGTTGGCCAGTGATTTTTCAGCCGCCAGCAGATATTTATCCTCCAGCGCCTGTAGCGTGACAGTCAGCGGGTTGGTGTTGGGCATATCCATAAAGCTGGTGATGCCACCGGCCACCGCCGCCCTGGACTCGGTGTGCAGATCGCCCTTGTGGGTCGCCCCCGGCTCCCGAAAGTGAACCTGATCATCGATCATGCCCGGCATCAGCACCTTCCCCTCAGCATCGAGGATGATCTCAGCCGGCCTGGCACTGAGGTTGCTGCCAATCTGCTCGATGCGTCCATTGCGAATCCAGATATCCTCTTCGGTAATCCGCCCGTCATTGACCACGCGGGCATTGAGTATCAGCGCATCTTTCATAGGGTAACCTCAGTATGTTATCCGGCTTGTTTGACTGCATCTGCCCAAACAGCCGGGGTGGGATGCTCAATCATAGTCACGATCTTTCCAGCTTCGCAATGCGCTAAACAGCTCCACACTGCCGTTCAATGGCTTTTGCGCCCACGCTTCTGCTGCAGCAATCACCGTGGGGTTTTGGGTGCGCAGAAAGGGGTTTGTCTCCCGCTCCAGCGAGAGCAGGGATGGCACACTTGGCTGCCCCTGGCTCCGTATTGTTCGCGTTGCTGCCTGCCGCGCCTCTATCGCCTGGTTTTCGGGTTCGACCAGATGCGCAAACCCCAGATTATCCTGCGTATATTCATGTGCGCAATAGAGTAGCGTCTCTTGCGGGAGCTGGGCAATGCGTTGCAGCGAGGCGGCCATCTGCGCCATGGTGCCATCAAACACCCGCCCACAGCCGCCTGCAAAGAGGGTGTCGCCACAAAACAGCAGGCCATCACCCGCGTAGGCGATATGCCCTGCGGTATGGCCCGGTATCTCCAAAACCTTGAGCGACTCACTGCACCAGGGCAGCTGAACCTCATCAGCCTCCGTCAGCGGATCGGTGATCCCAGGGATGGACTCAGCTGCTGGCCCGTAGACCCTGGCGTGCGGGAATGCCGCCTTCAACCGGCCAATCCCTCCCGTGTGGTCATGATGATGGTGGGTGATCAGGATGGCACCCAGGCTGAGTGATTCGCTCTGTAGCCGCTCCAGCACAGGGGCGGCATCACCAGGGTCGACCACGGCCACCTGCGGATTTTGCCCGCTCTTGAGCAGCCAGATGTAGTTGTCGGCAAATGCCGGGATGGGGGTAATATCAAACATAGCGGTTATTTATAGAGTTCTTTTGGGTCGATGAGTGGTTCACTGATCACCTCCAGGCGATCACCTCGAATGGCGTTGTAGAAGCAGCTGCGCCGCCCGGAGTGGCAGGCCGGGCCGGTTTGATCCACCTGCAACAGGATGGTATCACCATCGCAATCCAGCAACAGCTCCTTGAGAATCTGCACCTGCCCGGAGGATTCACCCTTGCGCCACAGCTTCTGCCGCGAGCGCGACCAGTAGCAGACCCGCCCCCGCTCCAGCGTCTCGGCCAGTGACTCCCGGTTCATCCAGGCCATCATCAGCACCTCGCCGCTATCGTACTGCTGAGCAATCGCAGGGAGCAGCCCATCCTGGTTAAAGGGCAGCGATTGTAGCGCATCGGTCCAGGCCAGGCTCTCTCCCTTTTTAAAGGATTCGGTCTCTTTCAGCATAACCTCTCTCTCACATTCAAATTATTTCTGAGTGGCGCATTCTATCCTGAACCGCCGCATTGATATACTTGGGTACCAGGTATCCGAGAGAAGCAGATGCAGATCTACCGCGTAGCCTTTTTGAGCGTTTCACTAAACTTAAGGGTATGATTGAAGGCAGGGAGCAATGGTGTAAGCTGGATGAAGAGCTCAGCTTCTTCGAAACCCGCTGGAAACCCAAATCCTGAGGTGCATCCTGCCGTTTTATCTTGGGTCTATGCCATATTGAGTGGGTAGCTTAGCTGTTCTTTAGACACAGAGGCCACAGAGTTATCTTTAGAGTCAACAACACTCTTCACCCTGTAAACAGGGGGAAGAATCACCTGTAACTGATTCTCTTGCAAGCGGCGAATTACGTTACAAAGCATCATGTTAAGTTGTAATTTCTTTTTCTGGCAGACGTAAAACCTGCCTGTATTTTGCTATCAACAGTGTAAAATCAAACCCTCAGAGGCTAAATCTCTGCGCTCTCTATGGTCTCCGTGTCAATTCGTTACCCACTCGATATGGCATAGACCCTTTATCCCGGTATCCGCCTACGATACGCTTGCATCGCTGGCGCGTATTGAGATAATTCCTACAACAGACCTGCCAGCATGGAATGCTGCTATTGGATTGCGAAACCGCATCTTCCATGAGTATATGAATATTGATATCGAGAGCGTGTGCTTGAGCTTGTTCAAGTGGATCAGCACAGATTTGTAACTGGATTTTTATTGGCTCCAATATCTGAGTAAGCCGTTGAAAGCCAAAAATAAGTACGATTTTATAGTTCTGGGTGCTGGGGTTATTGGGTTGGCAGTGGCCCGTGAACTACAGCAGCGTGAACCTGATGCCCCATCCTGGTTTTAGAGAAGGAACCCTGCCCCGGAAAACATGCCAGCGGCAGAAACAGCGGCGTACTGCACTCAGGCATCTACTACCCCACTAAATCCTTGAAAGCACAGGTTTGCGCTGCTGGATCAAAGGCCACGGCCGCCTATTGCCAGGAGCACGGGGTGCCCACTGCAAAGGGTTGGCAAGGTGGTTGTGCCAACCTGCGCAGAGAATGATGCACTGGTTGACCTGTTGCTGCGTCAAGGTAAGATAAATGGCACACGCGACAGTCTGCTTGATGAGGCGGAACTGAAGAAGATCGAGCCTGCCGGTGAAGATTTTTACAGGGCTAGTTGATGAGGTGCAGCAGGCAACTAATGGGGATTTTACCTTGGGAAACGACCGGTTTAAGAATGAGGTTAGTGAAATGTTGGAAAGACGGGTGTCGCCAGGAAAATCTGGTCGGCCTTTCAAGAAAATGGAATAAACGTGGTCTGTCCCCGATTACCCCCTGCAATTTGCAGCCTAAGACGTAATTGATGTCAGAAGTCCCATTGACCATTTGAATTGATTAAGCAAGGAGTACCTAATGAATTGGAAAGAGTGTATTGCTGCTGATGATTCTGTTCTTGCAGGCAAGCCCATCATCAAGGGGACGCGTCTGTCGGTGGACTTTATCCTGTCGCTCTTTGCGGAGGGTTGGACAGAGCAGCAAGTGTTGGACAACTATCCCCAGCTCTCGATAAATGATCTGAAGGCGGTATTTGCCTTTGCTCAGGTATGTCTGGCTGAAGAAGAGTATGTAGCCTTGGGTAAGCTCGGTTGAAGTGGCTGGCCGACGAGAATATTCCGTTGACATCAGTTAGGCTCTTGCGCCAAGCGGGTCTCGATGTTATTTCGATCGGTGAGAGCCATCCGGGTTTGGCGGATATACGGTGTATTGGAGTTGACCCACAGAGAGGGTTTGGTGTTGTTAACGTTTGACAGAGACTTCGGTGAGCTTATTTACCAGCAACGGCTTCCATGCCCGCCAGTGGTGGTTTATCTTCGATTCGCGCCAGCGACCCCTGAGGAACCCGCTCAAGTGGTGCTTGCAATGTTGGATAGTTTAAAAATATTAGAAGGCCAGTTCGTAGTACTCGATCGTGACAGTTTCCGCAAACGAGCATTGGTGGGAAGTTGAGCGGGATTGCGTTACTACCTGTGGTGCCCAGTTCACGAGCAAAAATGGTGCACGGTTCAAGACCTGACCCTTGCTCCTTCCGAAAACCGATATGAATATAATAAAACTCGAAAATATCGAAGACAAACTTCTCTTGATAAGGGAAGAACCTGTGCTGCTCGACAGCGATGTTGCGGAGATCTACGGCGTAGAGACCAAAAGAGTCAACGAAGCCGTTAAGAACAACCCTGCTAAGTTTCCCGATGGCTACA
>JALSJZ010000025.1 GCA_026989135.1 Sedimenticola sp.
TTTAGGATACGCCATGAGTGGACACGTTAGTGACGCAGGGTTCGTACCGCTGAATATCGCGGTATTGACCATCTCGGACAGCCGAACCGAAGAGACCGACCAGTCCGGCCTCATTCTCAAAGAGCGCACCGAGGAGGCGGGGCATCTGGTGGTGGAGAAGCTCATCGTAAAGGATGACATCTATGAGATGCGCGCCGCCTTTTCACGCTGGATCGCCGACCCGGCGGTGCATGTCGTGATCAGCACCGGCGGCACCGGCATCACCGGACGGGACAGCACCCCGGAGGCCGTAGCTCCACTGCTGGAGAAGTCGATAGAGGGGTTTGGCGAGCTGTTTCGCAGCATCTCACTGGAGGAGATCGGCCCCTCAGCCATCCAGTCACGGGCGATTGCCGGGTTGACCAACCAGACGCTCATCTTCTGTCTGCCCGGCTCGAGCGGAGCCTGTAAAACAGGCTGGGACAAGATCCTCAAGAGCCAGCTGGATCACCGCACCCGCCCCTGTAATTTCGCACAGATGTTCCGGGCATGAGAGCTCACTCATGCCCCGTCTGATCTCTGCCATCATCGTATGCTGATGTAAAAATGCCCAACAACCGCATAAAACCCAGCCAGCTTTGTGTCGGTCTCTATATCCAGCTGGATCTGTCGTGGATGCAGCACTCCTTCATGTCGAGCAGCTTTAAGATCAAGAGTGAAAAACAGCTGGCGGAGCTGAAAAAACTGAACCTCTCCAGCATCCAGTATGACCCTGCCCGAAGTGATGTGGAACCGCTGCCCCTGGCTGAACAGGTCGAAGAGGCTGCCGACCCTGAAGCCGAGGCACGGGCCGAACGGGAAGCGGCTCAAGAGCAGGATAAACAGAAGCGCATCGAGAAGGTGAAAGAGCGCACCGTCACACTCAACCGCTGTGAAAAGGCCTACGCAGAGACGGCCGCTTCACTGCGGGAGGTGATGCGCAATATCATGTCACAACCCCAGGCTGCGGTTGAGGAGGCGGGGGAGATCATCTCTGGAATGGTGGAGTCGCTGATGGAGGATCAGGAGGCCACCATGCATCTGGTCAATATGAAGGGCAAGAGCGAAAGCACCTATTACCATGCCATCAACGTCACCATCCTGGCGCTGATGCTGGGCCGGCAGCTGGGGCTGGATGAGCAGCAGATGCAGGATCTGGGAACAGGTGCGATGTTTCATGACCTTGGATACAGCGAGATCCCGGACAAGGTGCTGCTGAAGCAGGAGCCACTCAATCAGGCCGAGCAGAACCTGATCCGCATGCATCCCATCTATGGTGTGCGGCAGGCCGATCAGATTGGCACCATCCCGCCGGAAGCGGTAACGATCATCGAACAGCATCATGAGATGAGTGATGGCAGCGGCTATCCAAAGGGTCTGGTGGAGAGTCAGATTTCAGAGTTGGCCCAGATTGTGGCGCTGGTGAATGCCTATGACAACCTCTGCAACCAGAAAGATCCAAGCAAATCCTGCTCGCCTTACGAAGCGATCTCGATCCTGTTTGCCAAGGAGCGTCACAGGTTCAATAAAGAGAAGATCACGCTGTTTATCACCAGCATGGGGGTCTATCCCCCCGGCACAGTGGTCAAGCTGTCGGATGAGACCGTTGCGGTTGTGATGTCGATCAACCCCAATGCGCTGCTGGCACCAAAGGTGATGCTCTATGATGCAGATATCCCAAGTACGGAGGCGCGCATGTTGAACCTGGACACCGCCGGACTCAAGATTGTTGACAGCATCCGTGTGAGCAGCCTGCCAGAGGAGATACGCAACTATTTTAATCTGGGTGATGCGGTTAACGTATTTATTGATTCTGAGCGATGACCCTGATGCCGTTATTGCTCAGAAGAGCGCACCTGCGCGCGTAGCCCCTTAAGCACCTTATAGGGCCATGCCTGTTGAACGATATTGACGATCCAGTTGGGGATCCAGCCCTTTGGATCGGCCTGAAACAGCAGTTCAACCTCGGTCTTTCCAGATGCCAGCCGGGTCAGCTTGAAGCGGCTCTCATGCAGCACACCCCGCACAATATTCTCCTGCTCCGGCATCAGCGGGCTGGATTCAGATCTCATGCTATAGAGCAGGACATCCTTCTGGTTGCTGGGGATCGCTTTGGCACGAAAAACAAAATCACGACTGGAGGCCGGCCAGGGGGCATCGAACAGATTGTACTCCAGCCGCTCGGTATCCGAGATAACCTGTAGCTGCCGTGACTCCCGCAGATAGGGTATCCACTTTGGGTGCTCACTGTTGTTATCCAGCACCCGCAATATGGCCTCTGGCCCGGCGTCGATGATGACCAGGCCCCTGGCCATGATGATAGCGTTCCCCGGAACCTCCCGGGTGTAGATTATGATCCCCTCGCTATCCTTCACCGCCACCCAGCCAGCACTGCTGTAGCTCGGCAGCAGCGCCAATAACAGCAGCAGCGCCAGGCTGCTCAGCGAGATCTTCAGGGCGCGATCAACGCCACCTTTTGGGTAAAATTCTGCCACGGCCTGCAATCTTCTATACAATGAATTGCTCTGTTCAGAACCAAATAAATAGAGTGACACTGTGCCCCCTTTTCTGCAAGTAGACAATCTGATTCGACACTATCAAGGTGTAAAAGCGGTTGATGGCATCAGCTTTGCCATTGAGCGTGGCCGCTGTTTTGGGCTGCTCGGCCCCAATGGCGCGGGCAAGACCACAACGGTTGAGATGCTGGAGGGGATCAATGAACCCACCAGCGGCTCCATTCTCTACCAGGGCCGGCCGTTGGGACGTCGTTTCAGGGATGAGGCCGGCATCATGTTTCAGACGACGGCGCTACAGGACTACATCACCGTGCGTGAGACGCTGGAGATGTTTCAGCAGATCTACCCGCGCACCACACCGCTGCAAGATCTGATCGAGAGCTGCTCACTGGAGGAGTTCCTGGATCGGGATACCCGCAAGCTCTCCGGTGGTCAGCGTCAACGGCTGCTGCTGGCCATTGCGCTGGTCAATGACCCGGAGGTGATCTTTCTGGATGAACCAACCACCGGGCTTGATCCCCAGGCCCGGCGCAACTTCTGGGAGCTGGTGCAGAGCATCAAACAGCGGGGCAAGACCATAGTGCTCACCACCCACTATATGGAGGAGGCCTACCGGCTCTGTGATGACATCATCATAATGGATCATGGCCGCATCATTGCCGAGGGCACACCGGATGCGCTGCTGGCCAAACACTTTGGAGAGGTGGTGCTGCAACTACCAGCAGCCGACTTTCCAGCTGACAGCACACCGCTGGATGCGCAGAAGAGCGGGGATGTCATCGAGATCCTGTCAAATGATCTCAATAGCACCATTAATCGGCTGACTGAACAGGGGGTCTCGCTGGCAGGATTGCGCATCCGGCAGCGCACCCTGGAGGATCTCTTTCTGGCACTGACCGGCCGGGAGCTGCGAACATGAGCTTCAGACGCTTTCTCGCCATTATGCGCGCCAGAAACAAGGAATTCTGGCGCGACCGCGCAGCGCTGGCCTGGAATTTCATCTTCCCCATCATGGTGATTGGCGGCTTTGCAATGGCCTTCTCAGGCGGTGCGCCGGATCTCTACAAAGTAGGCATTACTGCCACGCAGAGCAGCCAAAATCTCCATTTTGAAGAGACCAGATACATCCAGTTCATTCCGGTTACCGACCTTTCAGCGGCCATCACAAAGGTAGAGCGCCACCAGCTGGATATGCTGATATCACCCGCCACCCGGCAGTTCTGGATCAATGAAAGCTCACCGGCAGGCTATCTGCTGGAGCGGCTGCTCAACAGCAGCGATGCGGGGTTCAAACGCGAGGCGGTAACCGGCGAGGGGATACGCTATGTGGATTGGCTGATCTCCGGCATCCTGGCGATGAATCTGATGTTCAGCGCCCTGTTTGGGGTCGGCTTCGTGATTGTGCGCTACCGCAAAAACGGCATGCTCAAGCGGCTCAAAGCAACACCCGTCACCGCATTCGAGTTTATCTCTGCACAGGTGGTCTCCCGGCTCTGGCTGCTGCTGTCGGTCAGTGCGCTGGTCTTTATCCTCACCGATCTGGTGCTTGATTTCCGTATGTATGGCAGCTATCTGGATCTGCTCATCGTCTTTGCCCTGGGGGCGATCTGCCTGATCAGCCTGGGTCTGCTGATTGCGGCCCGGCTGGCCAGTGAGGAGCTGGCCGGTGGCCTGCTCAATGCCATCAGCTGGCCGATGATGTTTCTCTCCGGGGTCTGGTTTTCGCTGGAGGGGGTCAACCCCTGGCTGGTAAAGCTGGCGCAGATCCTGCCGCTGACGCATGTGATTGATGGGGCGCGCGCCATCATGATTGATGGGGCGGGTCTCATGGAGATCCTGCCGAATCTGATGGCACTGCTGGTGATGACGGCAATTTTTCTGTTCATTGCAGCCCGCACCTTTCGCTGGGAGTAAACTTTTTTTGCAACAAAATCTACAGGATTGAGGTCATACGATGACTCTGCAAGCCGGTTAGAGCAGAGCAAGCCCTTTAAGGAGCCAATAGTGATTGAGATCACAGCCGCCAGCACCTTATACCCGGCAGAGAAGCACCGCCAGGAGTGCTACAGGAAAAAGCCGATCTGCTATAGATACCACCACTGTGGGAGTGATGCCCACCTCAAAGCACTTTGGGGAAGCTGATGGAACGCACATTGAGTCGCCGCCGTTTTCTCTCCCTGATAGTGGGGAGTGCAACCCTGATCGCATCACCACTCTTTGCCAGCAACAGAGGGAGTAAAACCATGATTACAAAGATAACCAGAACCCGGGCGGAGTGGGCAGCCATTCTGACCCCTGAGCAGTTTGAGATTCTGCGTGATGAGGGGACAGAGCCGCCGCGCAGCAGCCCTCTGGACAAGGAGTATCGGGAGGGCACCTACCACTGTGCAGGCTGTGATCTGGAGCTGTTCCGTTCAGATATGAAATTTGACAGCGGCACCGGCTGGCCCAGTTTTTTTACCACCATAGAGGGGCATCTGGAGACCAAACGTGATTTCAAGATGGTCTGGCCCCGAACAGAGTATCACTGCGCCCGTTGCGGCGGCCACCAGGGGCATGTTTTTGATGACGGGCCGGAACCCACCGGGGAGCGCTGGTGCAACAACGGTCTGGCGCTGCGGTTTGAGCTGGCGGGGTGAGACAGGATCAGAGCCGGGAAAGCCGCTATACTGCGCCCCCCATATCAAGAGAGAGCAAAAGAACGTGAATCAAGAGCACAACACGCCACAGCAGGAGGCCATCTGGGCAGCACTGGAAACAGTGATGGATCCTGAAGTCGGGATCAATATCGTTGAGATGGGCATGGTCTACACCGTAGCGGTTACCGACAATAAGGCAAAGGTCGAGATCACCATGACCTCCCCCAGCTGCCCGCTGCATGTCACCATTACCAACGAAGCCCGCCAGGCCGTTGCACGTGCGCTGCCTTCATTGGCAGAGGTTGATGTGCAGGTGGTCTGGGAGCCTGCCTGGACGCCGAAGCGGATGTCTGATGCAGCCAAAAAGATGCTGAGCGGCGCATGAGTCTAAAACCCAATCATCGCCTGCCATTGATGGCAATGGGCATGTTCTCACTGTTGATGGCGCTGTTTGGCGGTGTGCAACGCCTGGGCTGGGATCTGCCAACATTGACGCTGGTGCTGCCAGCCAACCATGGCTCACTGATGGTCGGCGCTTTTTTGGGGACAGTCATCGGGCTGGAACGGGCGGTTGCACTGGGCCGGCTCTGGGGTTTTCTGGGGCCACTATCCACCGGCCTGGGCGGCCTGCTGCTGATCACCGGGGTGGCTCCGTCGTTGGCACAACTGCTGATCGTTATCGGCAGCCTGATGCTCTGCCTGCTGTTTGTCGCCTTTCTGCGCCGTCAGTTTGCCTGGTTTACCGTGATTATGCTGGTGGGCGCACTCTCCTGGCTGGCGGGTAATCTGCTCTGGCTGACCGGCAGCAGCAT
>JALSJZ010000026.1 GCA_026989135.1 Sedimenticola sp.
TGTAGTAACCAATCCCCAGCTGCGCCAGCTGATTGGCTGCCACCTTGGCCTGCTCGAAGAGCGGGGCGACCAGCCCGTAGGTGATGTTGCGGTGCTGTGCACATTCACCCACGGCGTAGATGCGGGGGTCGTAGGTCTGTAGGGTGTCATTGACCACAATGCCGCGTTCGCTGTGGATGCCGGCAGATTCGGCCAGCTCGATGTTGGGGCGGATGCCCACCGCCATTACTACCAGGTCAGCAGGGATCTGTAGCCCGTTGGAGAAGCAGATCTGCTGTACCCGCTTGTCGCCCAGCAGTGCCTCGGTTTTATGTTCCATCAGAAATTTCAGGCCACGCGCCTCAAGGGCGTCTTTCAGCAGTGCTCCGGCGGCACTGTCCAGCTGCTGCTCCATCAGGGTATCCACCAGATGCACCACCGTGACATCCATGCCCTGCTTGAGCAGGCCATCGGCGGCCTCCAGCCCCAACAGACCACCGCCGATCACCACCGCCTTTTTGTATTTGCTGGCGGCATCCAGCATCTCTTCCACATCCTGAATATCGCGGAAGCCAATAACGCCCTCCAGCTCTGCGCCAGGGATCGGAATGATAAAGGGGCTGGAGCCGGTGGAGATGATCAGCCGGTCATAAGCGGCCTCCGTGCCATCTTCAGCAACAACTGTGCGGCGGCCACGGTTGATCTGGGTGATGCGTTTGTCGGTGTGCAGGGTGATGTTGTTGTCGGCGTACCACTGCCGGTCATTGAGGATGATGTCATCAATGGTCTTTTCAGCAGCCAGCACAGGAGAGAGCATGATGCGGTTGTAGTTGCCGTGGGGTTCATCGCCAAAAACGGTTATCTCATACATCTCTGGCGCAAGTTTCAGCAGCTCTTCCAGCGTGCGAATGCCTGCCATCCCGTTTCCAATCAATACCAGCTTCTCTTTCATAGCTCTGAATCTCGTTAAAATAGCGGCTCTTCAGCATGAGCCTTGCTGGAGTATAAGCAGTTAGCGTGCCAACCATCTTAAAGTGAAAAGCGCCTGATTATGGGGCGCAAAAAACAGATAAATGTCAGTTTTTGGAACGCAGCTCTGCGGCATGCACAATGATAGTGCAAAATCTTTGTGGTGTTGAGCTATTTTAATCGCCCAGGATCCACAATTGGTTGTGGATCCTGGGCGGGGGGTGGGAGAGTTAGATGTCGGTGATCTTGAAGCTGTAGCAGGCAAATGATTTGCTGAAGTCATGCAGTGATGTCAGCGTGATCTTTGCGGGATGGCTGTACCGATCGACATAGAGTTTGGTGCCAAGATCATAGACTGATGCGGGTACGATAATGGTGGCTTCAGGGTGTTCGATGCTCTCGGGAGAGAGCAGCAGGCTCTGCATGAGATCCCCGCCTTTGCCAACTCCACTCAGCGCCTTGGTGGCTATCGGCATGGGTGAAAATGGAAACAGCTTGATCCCCAGTGCGCCACCTTTTTGTGAAAACTCCATCCAGCGGATAGCACCCAGCCGCCAGTTATCCTGGTCACTCTTTACTGGCCGAAAGCTGATCAGATCGCCAACACTGGGCTTTAATCCACTTGAAAAGGTAAAGCGTACAGATAGCCCGGTGTCGCTGCAGTCTGTCTGGATTGCGGTGTGGTGTCTGAATGCAGGCTCTTTGGGCAGGTCGCTCAATGATGGGCGTCGGGTCTGTTTGTTCCAGATATCTTTGGTTGGGTCATCGACACTGAATTTGGAGGCCTCTCCCGCCTTGGTTTGAACCCCCTTTATTGCGGGTGCCCAGGGGTCGTCATATTCACTTTCAATGGGTATCAGGCGCATTTTTGTGTGAACGGGTTGATCAACCTTGGGGTCTCTCCCCCCAAATGCCAGATAGCAGGCCGTCAGCCCTGAAATGAGCTCAATTTTATTGACACAGCCAGCCCTGGAGGCCGCCCGCACATTATTTGAGCGCCAGCCATCCAGCAGGCGCTTGAACATGTTCTGCATCAAACGCTCTGAGAGTGTTGATGAGGCACCTTTTGCAGGTTTGGAATGGATCTGCATGAAGGCACTTAATTTGTCGATATTAATGATTTTAATATCTTTGAGGCCAGCTAGATCCTCATCGGGTGATGCATGGTAGACCAGGCTGTAATCGGTGGGTCTGATGATCAGTTCGTTGCTGGGTCTCCACCCTGCTGGAGGGGTTGTGATCTTGCAGTGCTGGCTCCACTCCCCCATGAGTCTGTAAACCGTGGTGGCTTCACCCTGTGTCAGGCGGTAGGGGTGGATGGCCACCAACAGAAGAACCTGTAGATAGGCCTGTTCGATAGTGGATTGTCGGCTCTCTTCAACAGTGATTGGGGCGGACTCAACGCAGAGTGTGGTTGCCAATCTGTAGAGTTCTGCAAGCTCCAGCCAGATTCGTGGGGTCTGGCTTTCGTAACAGAGGTAGCGGTCGAGTATCAAGCGCCCAATATAGTGGATGGAGAGATGAATCGCCTGGGTGATCTTCTCAAGAGGGAGGCGTTGCCCAGGGTTGATGATGTGCTGGCAAATAACAATCTTGTACCCGTGTGCCATCTCATTGAGCAGGCGCTTGATGCTGCGGGATGCCTCTTTGTGTTTGCCGGTCAATGGCAGAGGTACCGCAAGATATTTTTTTCTGATGATCTCAATCGGGTGCAGCAGCGCATCTGCAAACAGCTGCATGCTATGAAAGCGCAGTGCATTATCCATCTCTGTTCGATTCAGCTCGGCCAGCACAGGCAGGCTCTTCTGTACTGTGGTGGCGGCATCAAACAGAGGGAGATCTTTTACCCAGGAGGCGATCTCTTCACTTTGGGTGCCAATCGACAGGGTGTGTCCGGGCGTGGGTTTTGGTATGGATATTTTTAGTGCTGACATAACTTCACTCTGCAAATGCCTCTTCTGGAGGTTATAGCGGCAGTGCGGTGAAATTATTTACTC
>JALSJZ010000027.1 GCA_026989135.1 Sedimenticola sp.
AAAAACAGCAGGGTCATCATGCTGCCGGCCTTGAGGTAGTCAGATACATGGTAGTTGCCCGGCCCCATGATGAGTGCATTGACCTGATGGGTGGGGATCAGAAAGGAGTTGGATGTGGCAATCGCCACGGTGAGTGCAAACAGGGCAGGGTCTGCGCCCACATTGATGGCAATATTGATGGCCAGAGGCACGAGCAGCACGGTAGCACCCACATTGGACATCACCAGAGAGAAGAGGGTGGCCAGGATGGCAACGGTGAGCTGTACTGTCCAGATGACGGGCTGATCACCAAACAGCAATAGTGTCTGTTGTGCTATCCAGGCCGCAGTGCCTGAGCTTTCGACCGCTATGCCCAGCGGAATAAGACTCGCCAGCAGAAAGACCGTCTTCCAGCTGATGGCGCCATAGGCCTCGTCCATCGACATCACGCCAGAGAGCACCATGCCGATTGCCCCGGTGAGCAGGCAGATAGAGAGCCGGATGTCGGTAAAGAGGATAAGCCCCAGTGCCAGCAGAAAGAATGCCAGGGCAAAGCCGACCTTCTGTGGCCGCAACTCCTCATGTGGATACTCTGTGGTAACGATAACAAAGTTTCGATTGGACTCCAGGCGCGCCAGATCTGCCCAGCGGGTGTGGCAGACCAGACAGTCGCCGGACTGGAGCGGGGTATCCCGCACGCCTTCCCCTTCGCGGGTAATGATCTTGCCACCGCGATGAATGGCCAGTAGTGACAGGCCATAGGTTTTGCGCATCCAGATATCACGGGCAGATTTCCCGATCAACGCAGAACCGGGAGGGATGACCACCTCTGCAATCCCGGCCTTTGTGGGAACCAGCGCCTCGGCAAACATCTCCAGATCCGGCTTGATCTTGAGATTGTGGCTCTCAACAAATGCCTGAACGGCAGATTCAGTTCCTAACACACCCAGGATTGCCCCAGCTTCAATGCCCAGCTCCCGATCGACACCGGATGAGCCAAAGCGCAGGCCATCACCCTTATCGACCGCAATGACACGGATGCGATGTGTTGTCTCCACACGATCCAGGTTGGCACCAATCATCGGGCTGCCGGGTGTGACCAGCACCTCATAGACCTCATAGTTCACACCGTAGGTTTCGGTGATGTAGTCCATGGCTTGAGTCGCCTCTACCCCGGCACCTTTATTATCTGGCAGCACAAAGCGCCCCATCAACATAAAGTAGCCAATGCCGGTAATCAGCAGCGCAATACCGATGGGGGTTACATCAAACAGACCAAAGGTCTCCATTTGATGGTCAGCAGGCAACAGCTGATTGGATGAGATGATCAGATCATTGAGCAGGATAAGCGGGCTGGAACCGACCATGGTTATGGTGCCGCCGAGAATAGCGGTGAAGCCCATCGGCATCAGCAGGCGGGATAACGGCAGGCCGGTGCGGGCAGAGATGCGGCTGACGACCGGCAGAAAGAGCGCGGCTGCCCCCACATTCTGCATAAAGCTGGAGACGAAGCCAACGGCGCTGGAGATCAATGGAATGATCCGCTCCTCGGTTTTGCCACCAATCTTGAGGATTTTGGCCGCAACTATGCTCATAACGCCGGTTCTGTCGAGGCCGGCACCAATGATCATCACGGCAATGATGGAGATGACTGCATTGCTGGAGAAGCCATCGAACAGGTGTTCGGCCGGAATCAGAGCGGACTCCAGCCCAAACCAGGGGGCAAAAAAACCACTCAGCCCCAGCAGTACCATGATACAGATGGCCGCCACATCGACCGGCACAATCTCAAAACCGAAGAGATAGATGGTCAGCAGCAGCATGCCGCAGGCCCAGGCGACCTCCCGGCTGGGTGCGACTGTCGCCAGAAAAAAACCAAGTGCCAGAAAGAGGCTCAGTGCTATATAATCTTTCATGGTTATTATGATAGCGCCTTTACTGTAGAAAAGGTCTCCAGGGCAGCAGCATCTGGGAGTGGAAAAGGCGCTATTCCGATGATGCAGCCTGTTTAGTGCATGTGTTCATCAACCATTACCTGGCAGCTGCCATGGCATTTTAGGGGAACACGTACAAGAGCACCAGAATCCACCTATTGGATCAACAGGCGTTTTTGGAAGAATGGAATTCCCCAGTCGTTTACTGCGCTTGCCGGGCAATCCTTTGTCGGTGAATCTTCAGCCCGAGTATTATTCATAGCCTTTTGTTAAAGATAGCCCCCGTTTTTGTCAGCCGTACCATAGCTGGGAGAAAGGGTTGGTCGAACAATCATACGGATTGATTAGGCGTTTTCTGCCAAAGAAAACAGGCTTGTCTTAAAGTCACAGTGAGAGGGATAAAATTGATAGAACATTTATTGGGTTCGCGACCTGGTTTAGTGTGGGGTGGTATATTTTAAGGAGCTGCGTTATTGATAGAGTGGGACGCTTCAATCGATTGCAGTATCTCTTGATTCTTGCCATTGCGGCGCTGCTGTGTGATCAGCCGTTGGCCGGCTCGCCGCAGGCGCAACGAACCTTAATGCTGGATTATGACTGCCTGGGTTGTAGCCGGATCTACGGCAGTGTATCCCCGCCGGTCTCGGAGGTTGAATACAAGCGACTCATCGAGCTGGCGCGTGGGGGTGATTATGATCAAGCCCTCCGGCGCCTGGCGACCTTAGTGAAGGAGTTTCCGGGAGAGCCCCGATTTCTTTATGACTATATTACGGTCTTGGGCTGGGCTGGCCGTGATGAGCAGGTGCTGGAGCAGCTGTCCAGGATCGATATCGACCGCGCCCCTGTATATGTAGCCGATACCGCCGGAAAATCTGCCCGCAATCAAAGACAGTATGATACGGCGATCCAAATCTATCGCAGCGCACTGAAAAAACAGCCGGGGCGCCAGCAAAGCGTACTGGGGCTGGCGCTTGCACTGGCGGACAAAGGGGATCACGAGGCGGCGATGGAGGTATTGCAGCC
>JALSJZ010000028.1 GCA_026989135.1 Sedimenticola sp.
CCTCATAGCGGTCAACTGCGGAATCTAGGATTATGCATAAGCAACCAAAATCTTAATTGGCGGAGGGTAAAACGCTGTTGTCAGCGAGCCGGGGATTCTTCGCGCAACGGCGGATAATTGAGAATACAACAGCAAGTCTATTGGAAAAAATGATTTCTTAAAAAGCTCTCAAGAAAAGACCCCGGGCAGATACACCTTGAGCGTTATTGGCAGGCCTCATCAAGCCCTGCATGCTCGCTATTTGCGCGCAACGATAACCATCTGATGGCAATGATAGGGGTCTATTTTTTCCAGGCTTGGCTGCATAAAACCAGGGAATGGGTAGAGGCCGAATCCATGCCCTTTTACCTCTCTAAAACCAACGGTTTTAAGATAAGAGATCAATACCCGGTAGCTGAAAACGACTAAATGACGATGGACAGGGGTATCGATTTCAGTATCGGGTTGCAAACTCTCATGGCTGACTTTAAACAGCTCCTCATTCTTCAGCAGCTGATCTGAATCCGGGTGCGGCCCGGTTGATGGCATCTTGCCAAGCAGGATCAGTGCGGCAGTAAAGTAGGTGCTGATATTGGGGGTTAAAATGACCAGGCTCCCATCTTTATCCAGTATTCGATAGCACTCCTTTAGATAGCGGCATGGGTTCAACAGATGCTCCAATACGGACAGACCATAAACAGATCTGAATTCATTGTCTGAAAATGGAAGCGCTCTGTTGAGATCACCCTGCACTATATTTAAACCGCTCTTTTGCGCTTCAAGCACCAGAGCTTCATTCCACTCAATCCCATGATAAGAGACCTTATCATGGTCGATCATCTCTTTTAGAGTATTGTATTTATGTCCATTATGTGCCCCGCAGTCCAGGCATCTGCCCCCTGCCTGTAGAGAATCGGCTATCTCTTTATGAGCCAATGAATATGCCTCATGCATTGCTCTTTGATACAGCTGTTTAAAATATTTCTGAAGCATTATTCGGTTCCCTTATATCCTGGCTCAACGTAACTCCTCCCGGAGACTCTTTTGATACAATAGCCGATTGTGAGATTAAATTGAGTAGCCACCCGCCCGCTTCCTATACTATAAAGGATGTCCAATTGATGCTATTACCTGCCGCATGAAAAAAGAATGAGAAATTAATGAGGAAACTGTTCCGCATACTATTGCCCATAATAGTATTAACGCTCTGCGTTGCCGTTGCTTTTGTCTTGATCAAGACGGCACCATCACCCAAACGGAAGCCCTCAGAGCCGGTTGTGCCTATTGTTGAGGTGCTGGAGGTAAAGCCATCTGATTACCAGATTGTGGTGAAGGCCACGGGAACCGTAAAACCGCATATTCAAAGCAACCTGGTCTCAGAGGTCGCAGGGCCGGTGATCTATATCTCCCCAAATTTTACCAATGGCGGGTTTATTGAGCAGGGCGAACTGCTGGTGCGCCTTGATCAGGCCGAGTACCAGTATGTGGTGGCAAACACCCAGGCGGCGCTCGCTGGCGTCAAGGCCCGTCTGCTGGAGCTGGATACGACCGCAGAAAACCTGAAAAAGAGTCTGGCCATCGAAGAGCAGCAGCTGGCTCTAGCGGAGAGGCAGGTGATCCGCCACACTAAACTGCGCAAACAGCGCACGGTATCTCAGAGTGCGCTGGATGAAAGTGAACGGGAGTTTCTGCTGCGCAAATCCTCACTGCAGGGGCTGAAAAACAGCCTTCGGCTGATCCCGGCACAGCGCCAGATTCTACAGGCAGAGCTGAAACTCAAGCAGGCGCAACTGGCATCGGCTCAATTGAACCTGGATCGCACCCAGATTAAGGCACCCTATGCCGGGCGCGTCCTGGAGCGGCAGGTGAATGTGGGGCAATCGGTATCCAAAGGCTCGGTGCTGGCTGCGATCTATGCCGTGGACTATGTGGAGGTACGGCTGCCAATCACAGATCGGGAGGCCTCTTTTTTGACTCTGCCAGAGGGAAGAGGCGATAAATCACAGTTGGAGGTAACCCTCTCCGTCTCCATCGCAGGCAGAGATTACCAGTGGCATGGGCAGATTATGCGCACCGAAGGGATGCTTGATGCCCGCACCCGTCAGCTCTTTCTGATCGCACAGATAGACAACCCCCATGCCCCCGCGCACGATGACCACCCTCCCCTTTTGGTGGGACAGTTTGTGGAGGCCGCAATCCCCGGCCGGCTGTTACGGGATGTGATGGTGCTGCCGCGCAGGGTGGCCCGTGCCGATGACGAGGTGCTGGTCATAACGCCGGATAACCGCATTGAACGCCGCAAGCTGGAGGTGGTATGGCGGGATCGTTCCAGCATCGTTGTGCGCGCTGGATTGAGTGCCGGTGAGCGGGTCTCTCTGACGCAGCTCCCCTACGCCCCGCAAGGCTCCCAAGTCAAAATCAGCACTACTGTTGATCAACCCCTGAGAACCGCAGAGAGCAGCCGCAAACCTGCCGGGGTGCAATAAAGTGCATGGAATGATTGCATGGTTTGCCCGCAACAGCGTGGCGGCCAATATCCTGATGGCGACAATCCTGCTGCTGGGAACCTGGTCAGCGCTGGAGCGCATCCCGCTGGAAGTCTTCCCCGCATTTGAACGCGATGTAATCAATATTGCCGTCTCATACCGTGGCGCCACGCCAGCAGAGGTGGAGGAGGCCGCAGTTATTCGCATTGAGGAGGCGATAGCCGACCTTGCAGGTATTGAGATGATCACCTCATCCGCCATGGAGAGCGCCGGAATGGTGCAGATTGAGGTGGAGAAGGGGAGCGATCCCAGGGTGCTGCTGGAGGATATAAAAAATAAGGTTGATGCCATCAACTCCTTCCCCAACGAGGTGGAGCGCCCCATCTACAGCCTGCAGGAGTTTCACCGGGAGGTGATCAGCGTAGCGGTCTCCGCTGATCTGCCAGACCGCGAGCTGCGGCGTCTGGGTGAACAGGTACGGGATGATCTGATGGCACTGCCAGAGGTGAATATCGTAGACCTGATGGGGGTCAGAGCCTATGAGATCTCGGTCGAAATCAAAGAGCAGACCCTGCGGCGCTATGGCCTGACATTCTCCCAGATAGCAGAGGCGATCCGCCGCTCATCGGTCGACCTGCCGGCAGGTGCCATCAAGAGTGAAGGCGGCGAGATCATGCTGCGCACCAAGGGACAGGCCTACAGTGCAGAGGAGTTTGCCAGCATCAATATCATCTCAGCCGGTGATGGCAGCCGCCTGACCCTGGGTGATATTGCCCATATCCATGATGGCTTCGAAGAAGACCCCCTCTATGCCATCTTCAACGGCCGCCCAGCCGTCTTTATCGAGGTCTACCGCACCGGGCAACAGAGTGCAATTGAGGTGGCTCGCGCCGTGCGGGAGTATGTCGAGGCCAGCAAGGGGCAGATGCAGGAGGGAATTGCACTGGGCTACTGGCGTGATCGTTCCCGTATCGTCAAACTGCGCCTGGAGACACTCTTCAACAACGCCTGGCAGGGGGGGCTGCTGGTCTTTCTCTGTCTGGCACTGTTTCTGCGGCTACAGGTGGCGATCTGGGTCTGTGTTGGCATCCCGGTCAGCTTTATGGGGGCGCTGATCTTGATGCCGGAGCTTGGGGTCACGCTCAATGTCATGAGCCTGTTTGCCTTCATCCTGGTGCTGGGCATCGTGGTGGATGATGCCATCATCACGGGCGAGAATATCTACTCTCACCTGAAGCGGGGCGAAAGCGGCGTCTCGGCTGCGATAAAGGGGGCGCAGGAGGTGGCCGTCCCGGTCACCTTCGGCCTGCTCACCACGCTGGTGGCCTTCCTGCCCATCATGTACCTGAGCGGCTATCGCGGGCCGATCTTCGCCCAGATCACGCTGGTTATCATCCCCGTGCTGATCTTCTCCTGGGTGGAGTCCAAGTTGATCCTGCCCTCCCATATTGCACGTGTCAAAATTAGCAATGAAGCCTCTCCGGGGCGGTTTCAGCGCTTTCAGCAGGCCACGGCAGATGGCCTTGAGCGATTCATCCTGGCCATCTACAAACCGCTGCTGGAGTGGATGCTCAACCGTCGCTACCTGACGCTGGCGCTGTTTATTGGCATGTCACTGATTGTGATGAGCTATGTGGCGAGCGGCCGCTATGGCTTTACCTTTTTCCCACGGGTACAGAGTGAGACCGCACGCGCCACGCTGCTGATGCAGACCGGCACACCAGAAGCGGAGATGACCCGGCAGATCAACCGGATGACCTTGATTGCAGAGGATCTAAGAGATAAATATACCGACCCGGTGACGGGGGAGTCGGTGATCCGTAATGTGCTCACCAGCATCGGTTGGCGGGCAGGCCGCAAGCCCCGCAGCGGAACCCCGGAGCTGGGGCAGGTCAGCCTGGAGCTGATGCCACCGGAAGAGCGAACACTGCCGATCACCACCACCGAACTGGTCAACGAGTGGCGCCAGGCCATTGGCCCGATTGCCGGCTCCAAAGAGCTCAACTACCGTGCAGAGATTGGCCGGGGTGGTGACCCGATCAACATACAGCTGATGGGGCAGGATTTTGAGGTACTGGGCAAGATCACCTCAGCGATAAAGATGCGACTCAAGCAGTATGATGGCGTATTTGATATTCAGGATACCTTCGAGCAGGGTCAACCTGAGATCACACTAGTGATTCGCCCGGAGGCAGAGCTGCTGGGGCTGTCGGCAGCCGATCTGGGGCGACAGGTACGGCAGGCCTTTTTTGGTGCCGAGGCGCAGCGCATCCAGCGGGGGCGGGACGACGTGCGGGTGATGGTGCGCTACCCCCGTGAAGAGCGCCACTCTCTGGCCACGCTGGACTCCATGCGCATCCGTACCCCGGATGGCCAGGAGGTGCCCATTGGCAATGTAACCGAGATTCAAATGGGCAGCGGTTTTGCCAAGATCCGCCGGATAGACCGCCAACGGGCGGTCAATGTCACCGCAGATGCCGACAAAGAGCGCACCAACCTGCCACAAGTGATGCAGGAGCTGCGGCTCTTTCTGGATGAGCTGCTACAGCAATATCCCGGCGTACGTTACAGCTTTGAGGGCGAGCTGCGAGAGCAGCGTGAATCCTTTAGCAGCCTGGCCTATGGCGTCCTGTTTATCTTCTTCAGCATCTATGTGCTGCTGGCTGTGCCGTTGCGCTCCTATCTGCAACCACTGGTGATCCTGATGGTGATCCCATTCAGCCTGGTGGGTGCCATCTTTGGCCATGCCCTGCTGGGGATGAACATCAGCCTGCTCAGTATCATGGGGATGCTGGCACTGGCGGGGGTAGTGGTCAATGACAGCCTGGTACTGGTTGACTGGATCAACCGCCGCCGCAGAGAGGGCATGGCCGTGGCCAAAGCCGTGCGCGCAGCGGGGGTGGCACGTTTTCGCCCTATCCTGCTGACCTCACTAACCACCTTCTTTGGGCTGGCACCGCTACTGCTGGAGAAGAGCACCCAGGCTCAGTTTCTGGTGCCGATGGCCGTATCACTGGGTTTTGGTATCTTGTATGCCACGATGCTGAGCCTTATCCTGGTACCTGCAGGCTATCTGGTGCTGGAGGATATGAAGAGCTGGCTTGGCGCCTCAGAGGCTGTCCGAGAATAGGAATCACGGTGAGGGGAAGCCGGTTTGAGTTAGATTTTTTCATTATTTGAGGCAAATATTGGGCATATTTAACGAAAATAATAGAGGAATCTGGCCAAATCCAGCTTTTCCTCACTGTGGTTCCTATTCTTGGACAGCCTCCTCAGATAGCCCCAAACAGCTATCTGGCTAAGAGGCCTTTCTTCGACTGTAGAACCAATAGAGCGCAATCAGAAGCAGCAGCCAGACAGCGGCCAGATAACCCGTAATACCATCGTAGCTGCCGGTCAGGAAGGCCCACTCACTCTCATGGTTATTGCTGGTGAATTTTTTGGTGCATTTGATGATGAGCACCCAGCCCGCATGCAGCCCAATGCAGTAGGCAATGTTCCCGGTCTGCTCCCGCACCATGCCAAGAAACGCACCCACCACAAACAGCGCAACAAAAGAGTCAAGCGTTGCCCAGTCGCCCAGCTGCCAGAAAGCCCCTGCCAGAATCTGCAATCCACTCAACCAGCCGACCGGCTCGGTCAGCCGCACCGGGTCTATAAAATGTACCGCAGCATAGAGAAGGGAGCTGAAAGCAATCGCAGAAAATGCCGGGGCATTACGGCGAATGGCCTGATACATGGCACCGCGAAAAAAGGTCTCTTCGATCAGCCCGATCAACAAACCACCAATAAGCCCGCTGATGAGCACCTTGGTCAGATCAAACAGGAAATCATCATCCACCGGGTCAAGGGTGCGCACCCCAAGGCCGATCAGCACCACAGAGAGCATGGCCAGGATTGCAATCCCATAGAGCCACCCAATGAATATTTGATGCAGAAAAACCGGGCGAGGCAGCCCGAACCCAAGGGCCTTTCGGTGGTAGAGACCCAGCCAGATAACAAGCAGAAAAAAGCCAGGCAAGGCAATCAGCTTGGCTGCCCTGGGAACCTGTTTATGGGCAGGCACCTCCAACAGACCATCCAGCAGCAGATAGAGAGGGTAGTGGAGCAGAGCACTAATCAGAAGGCAACAGGCCAGAAAACCTGTGAAAACAGCAAACGCCCGCATGCAGTGGGTTTCCTATGTAAGGTATCAAGGTGTATTTAAAGTGGGTATTGCCAACCTGAGGCAAGCCCGTACAATATACCGATCTTGATTCTGGCGCTATTGGCAGAATGGAAAATAGCTTAATTTAAGTGGTTAATCATTAGAATAGCTGGTCGGCAATGGGTATAATGCGCGGCTGGCCAGTTGAAGCACCGCGGTCAAGGTGCAATTTGCGAGAGTGGCGGAATTGGTAGACGCGCTGGATTTAGGTTCCAGTGGGGTAACCCGTGAGAGTTCGAGTCTCTCCTTTCGCACCATATTTTCCTGCCCATCCTGCATCCTGCGGACTTTAGTTGAAACCAGCTGCAATCCGACAAATGCATATTGAGATGGGCGGCAGCTGGTGCAAATTTTAGAATATTACTTTAAGTAGAGGCGGCAGTCGCCTGAGAGGTTTTTTATGCAAGTTTCGGTTGAAGCGAAAGAGGGATTCGAGCGGTGCATGACAGTGGAAGTGCCTGCAGAACGGATCGATAAAGAGGTTGAAAAACGCCTGAAAAAGATCGCAAGTACCGCACGGCTTGACGGGTTTCGGCCAGGAAAAGCGCCTATCTCTGTCATTCGAGGCCGTTATGATGGTCAGGTTCGTGAAGAGGTTCTCAGAGAAATCCTTCAATCAACCTACTTTGAAGCCCTCTCTCAGGAAAAACTTCAGCCAGCAGGAGAGCCGCGCATCGAGCCTTTGGAGAGCTCATCTCAAGAGGGTTTTAGTTACACTGCAACATTTGAGGTAATGCCAGAGGTCACCCTGAAAGAGATGGCCGATGTCACTATAAAGCGCCCTGTGGCCAGGGTTGAAGAGACAGACATTGACGAGATGGTTGAGAAGCTGCGTATGCAGCGTGCCGCATGGACTGAGGTTGACCGCGCAGCAGAGAATGGCGACCAGATCATGATTAACTTCAAAGGCTACATCGATGATGAGCCTTTTGATGGCGGTTCGGCGGATAATGTTCCGTTGAAACTGGGCGCTGACCAGATGATCGAAGGGTTTGAAGCCGGCCTGGTAGGCATCAAAGCGGGCGAAAGCCGCACCCTGGAGCTGACCTTCCCTGAAGATTATCAGGCCGCAAATCTGGCGGGAAAAGAGGCAAGATTTGAGGTTGAAGCAACAAAGATCTCCATATCCGAACTGCCCGAAATTGATGAAGAGTTTGCCAAAACCTTCAGCCAGACGGGAAATATTGCCGGGCTGCGCAGCGAGATCCGCGCCAACATGGAGCGCGAGCTTAACTTGCGGATCAACGCCAGGGTTAAAGAGCAGGCGATGCAGGCGATGCTGGATACCAATAACCTCGAAGTGCCCACAGCCTTGATTGAAGAGGAGGCAGCTGGACTCAGAAAGCAGGCAGAGGCTGAACTGGCTGAAAACGCCGCACCAGACAGCCCGAAGCGGGATCTTCCGCTTGAACTCTTTATGGAGCACGCCAAGCGCCGGGTCACCCTTGGGCTGATCATAGCTGAAGTGATCAAGGCCAACGATATGGAAGCAGATGCAGATCGCTTAAAGGAGAAAGTCGAGCAGATTGCAGCGGATTATGAAGACCCAAAAACGGTCGTTGATTGGTACTACAACAATGAAGAGCAGCTGAGCCAGCTCAAAAATGTTGTGCTGGAAGAGCAGGTTGTAGACTGGGTACTTGAGCAGGCCAAGGTTGAGGATGAGCAGACCAGCTTTGCCGGACTGACCAGCGGCGCAGCTTAGCGTTGCTGGCAAAACACTTAAGGAATCTTGCAGGTGACCGATAGAGGCAATATGAGTGCATTAGAGACAACAAATCTGGGGCTGGTTCCGATTGTCGTGGAACAGACCGCCCGGGGCGAACGCTCCTACGACATCTATTCCCGACTGCTCAAAGAGCGTGTTATCTTTCTGGTTGGCCAGGTGGAAGACCACATGGCCAACCTAGTGGTTGCACAACTGCTTTTCCTGGAGTCAGAAAACCCGGATAAAGATATTCATCTCTACATAAACTCCCCCGGCGGCTCGGTGACTGCGGGTCTGGCCATCTACGATACCATGCAGTTTATACGCCCCCATGTCAGCACCCTCTGCATTGGCCAGGCAGCCAGCATGGGCGCACTGCTGCTGGCAGGCGGAGAGGCAGGCAAACGTTTTTGCCTGCCACATTCACGGACAATGATTCACCAGCCACTGGGCGGCTATCAGGGACAAGCGACCGATATCGATATTCACGCCAAAGAGATCCTCCTGATCCGGGATCGTCTGAACCAGATCATGGTCAGACATACCGGGCAGACACTGGAAGCGGTCGAACGGGATACCGAGCGGGATAACTTTATGAGCGCTGAGGATTCAATGGAGTACGGACTGATTGACAAGGTGCTGATGGAACGCTCGTCCGGGGCTGAAGGGCTTTAAAGCAGGTTGAACAACAGCAGATCATGGGCGAACATGCACCCTCTATCTGGCACAAACTCAAATAATACACGGTTGGATCAGCAGGCCAAGGATACTTTGAGAGAGACAATGTTATGAGTGATGACAAACACGGTAAAAGCGATGATGGCAAGCTGCTCTACTGCTCATTTTGTGGCAAGAGCCAGCACGAGGTGCGCAAACTTATTGCCGGCCCATCCGTGTTTATCTGTGATGAATGCGTAGAACTCTGCAATGACATTATCCGGGAAGAGATGCAGGAAGGCGGCGGCGCTGAAGAGACCAGCTCTCTGCCAAAACCTCAAGAGATCAACGAAACCCTGGATCAGTATGTGATTGGCCAGGCGCGTGCCAAAAAAGTCCTCTCCGTAGCCGTCTACAACCACTACAAGCGCCTGGAGGCCTCATCAAAAGATGACGGGGTTGAGATATCCAAAAGCAATGTGCTTTTAATTGGCCCTACAGGTTCCGGCAAGACACTGCTTGCAGAGACACTGGCAAGGTTGCTGGACGTCCCCTTCACCATTGCTGATGCCACCACACTGACTGAGGCTGGCTATGTGGGTGAGGACGTTGAAAACATCATCCAAAAGCTGCTGCAAAAGTGCGATTATGATGTAGAGAAGGCTCAGCGGGGCATTGTCTATATCGATGAGATCGACAAAATTTCACGCAAATCAGATAATCCATCCATTACCCGCGATGTCTCTGGCGAAGGTGTGCAACAGGCGCTGTTGAAGCTCATCGAGGGTACAGTGGCCTCCGTTCCGCCCCAGGGTGGACGCAAACACCCACAGCAAGAGTTCCTTCAGGTAGACACAGGGAATATCCTGTTTATCGTAGGAGGCGCCTTTGCCGGACTGGACAAGGTAATTCTTGACCGCTCTGAAAAAGGTGGCATTGGGTTTTCTGCCGAGGTACGCAGCAAGGATGAAACCAAAAAAGTAGGCGAAGTGCTTACTGGCGTTGAGCCGGAGGATCTGATCAAGTATGGGCTGATCCCTGAGTTTGTCGGCCGACTCCCTGTTGTGGCCACCCTGGAAGAGCTGGATGAAGAGTCACTGGTGCGCATCCTCATTGAGCCAAAAAATGCCCTGGTCAAGCAATATGGGCGGCTGTTTGAGATGGAAGGCTGTGAGCTGGAGCTGCGGGAAGATGCACTGCATGCGGTTGCCCGCAGGGCGATGGATCGCAAGACAGGTGCGCGCGGCCTGCGAACCATTCTGGAGCAGATGCTGCTGGATACCATGTACGACCTCCCATCCATGGAAAACGTAAGCAAGGTGGTTGTAGATGGAGCGGTTGTTGCAGGCGATTCTGCACCCTACATGATTTTTGAAGGCGGTGAACAACAGCTGGCCGCCTCTCTCGATAAATAACGCACGGCCTGCCACCTAAATCCTGCGGATGGAAAAGAGTGACTCAGGGTTGAAGAGCGTACAAATCGCCCCCACCATTACCTCATGCTGCGTAGATTGAGCTAATCACATAGCCCGCCGGTTTAGACCGCCCTTGATGATTACCATAAAGGCCGCCTCTCAACCCAGAACCCGCGATTGATTGCGGATCTTTTGCTCAAGTTAAAAAATAGTCTGTGGACTCCCAGTTGTCAGGAGGAAAGCCCGTGTCGGATCAAGATGATAAAACCCCCGAAGTTGTTATCGAACCCATGAATGCCCTTCCAGTACTGCCGTTGAGGGATGTAGTGGTCTACCCTCACATGGTTATCCCCCTCTTTGTCGGACGTGACAAATCCATCAAGGCGCTCGATGCTGCAATGCAGGAGGACAAGCAGATTTTGCTCGTTGCACAAAAGCATGCCGATGTGGATGACCCCAGTGAAAAGGATATGCATGAGGTCGGCACACTGGCCAACATCCTGCAGCTGCTCAAACTCCCGGATGGCACGGTCAAGGTTCTGGTTGAGGGTGGCGAACGCGCCAAGGTGGTTCAATTTGTCCAGACTGAAGGGTGTTTTTCAGCGCAGGTCAGCCTGATTCAGGATGAGACCCAGCTTGATGAGCGGGAAGAGGAGGTGCTGATGCGCTCGGCCGTCACCCTCTTCGACCAGTATGTCAAACTGAATAAAAAAGTGCCTCCTGAGGTCTTGACCTCACTCTCCAATATAGACGACTCCAGCCGGCTGGCCGATACGCTGGCCGCGCACATGGCGCTTAAAGTAGAAGAGAAACAGCAGGTATTGGAGATGTTTGGTGTGCGTGAGCGGCTTGAGCACCTCATGGCCTTGATGGAATCTGAGAACGACATCCTGCAGATGGAGAAGCGAATCCGTGGCCGGGTAAAGCAGCAGATGGAGAAAAACCAGCGTGAGTACTACCTGAATGAGCAGATGAAGGCTATTCAGAAAGAGCTGGGGGATCTGGATGAGGTACCCAATGAGCTGGAGGATATGGCCAACCGTATCGCCAAGGCAGGCATGACCAAAGAGGCCAAGGATAAGGCCCAGGCAGAACTGAATAAGCTCAAACTGATGTCACCCATGTCGGCTGAAGCGACCGTGGTGCGAAACTATATCGATACATTGATCAATGTTCCGTGGAAAAAACGCACAAAAATCCGCATGGATCTTGGCCGCGCTGAAGATGTTCTCGAAGCCGACCACTATGGGCTTGAGAAGGTTAAAGAGCGCATCCTTGAATACCTTGCCGTGCAACAGCGTGTGCGTAAATTAAAAGGCCCGATTCTATGTCTGGTAGGCCCCCCAGGTGTGGGCAAGACATCACTGGGCAAGTCCATTGCACGCGCAACAAACAGAAAATTTGTGCGCATGTCACTCGGCGGCGTGCGTGATGAAGCGGAGATCCGCGGTCATCGCCGCACCTATATTGGCGCACTACCGGGCAAGATTCTGCAAAACCTCACCAAGGTAGGCACACGCAACCCACTCTTCTTACTGGATGAGATCGACAAGATGGCGATGGACTTCCGGGGCGATCCTGCATCAGCCCTGCTGGAAGTGCTGGATCCCGAGCAGAACAACTCCTTTGGCGACCACTATCTTGAGGTAGACTTTGATCTCTCCGAGGTTATGTTTGTAGCAACAGCCAATACACTCAACATCCCTGCCCCACTGCTTGACCGAATGGAGGTTATTCGTCTCTCCGGATATACGGAAGATGAAAAAGTGAATATTGCGCAACGCTATCTGATCGCCAAGCAGATGGAGAACAACGGACTCAAAGAGAAGGAGCTGCATATCAGAGAATCATCCATCCGGGAGATTGTCCGCTACTACACAAGAGAGGCCGGTGTGCGTAACCTGGAGCGGGAGATTGCTAAAATCTGCCGCAAAGTGGTTAAAGAGATCCTGCTGAGAAAAGGAGACAAACGGATCAATGTCACCCCGGCCAATATTGGAAAGTTTCTGGGCGTAAAACGCTACCGTTATGGCCTGGCTGATGAGCATGATCAGGTTGGACAGGTAACAGGACTGGCCTGGACCGAGGTCGGAGGAGAGCTGCTGCGCATTGAAACGGCAATCGTTCCGGGTAAAGGGAAATTCACCTACACAGGACAACTGGGCGATGTTATGCAGGAGTCTATCCAGGCCGCCACAACCGTGGTTCGCAGCCGGGCAATGGCATTGGGGGTGGATGAAAATTTCTACCAGAGCTTTGATGTTCACGTCCATGTGCCTGAAGGGGCGACGCCAAAGGATGGGCCAAGCGCAGGTATCGGCATGTGCACCTCACTGGTCTCAGCACTAACCAATGTCCCTGTGCGGGCTGATGTCGCGATGACGGGTGAAATAACACTGCGCGGTGAAGTGCTGCCAATTGGCGGCCTGAAAGAGAAGCTGCTGGCAGCCCATCGAGGCGGGATAACCACAGTGATCATTCCACATGAAAATGAGCGCGATCTGGTGGAGATCCCCAAAAATATTAAAAAGGATCTGGATATCCGCCCCGTTCGCTGGATTGATGAGGTTTTAGCGATAGCACTGGCACATACGCCCGAACAAAAACAGCCTGCTGAAAAGTCACCCCTGGCAGATGCCAAAGGTGTAAAAACAGAAGCGACCGATGAAAAGAAGGGCGACCTGACAACCCATTAGCGCCTGTTTCTGACAGCACCTGTTGATGCTGAAAAATATAATGATCGGTTTAGCAGGTTTTGCTTGTTTTGTGATGGTTGTTTGCTATATTACGCAGATTCAAAATACCAGAACAGCTAGGCTGAAAAGCCTGTGTTGTAGTGTTTGTCGAATTGACAGTGGATTATCTCACTTGGTATAAACCAGCGCCCTTTTGAGTGCTTTATCCAGCACGAGGGCTTCTGAAATTTACTTTCTATGTTCGGCCATTTTTTGGCCTCAGGGGGAATTTATACAATGAATAAGGCAGAATTAACTGAAGCGATGGCTGAAGCGGCTGATATTTCAAAAGCAGCAGCAGCACGCGCACTCGACGGCATGATTGACGCTGTCACAGAAGCCTTGAAAAATGGCGATCAAGTCTCCCTGATTGGTTTTGGAACCTTCTCCGTTCGTGACCGTGCAGCACGCACAGGGCGTAATCCACAGACGGGCGCAGCAATAAATATTGCGGCCTCAAAAAATCCTGCTTTTAAGGCTGGCAAAGCGCTAAAAGATGCCGTAAACTAGCGCGCCTTCACTCAGGGTGCTTAGCTCAGCTGGGAGAGCATCGCCCTTACAAGGCGAGGGTCGCAGGTTCGATCCCTGCAGCACCCACCAAAATTGGAGCGGTAGTTCAGTTGGTTAGAATACCGGCCTGTCACGCCGGTGGTCGCGGGTTCGAGTCCCGTCCGCTCCGCCAATATTAAGACGGCGGGGGCAAATAAATGCCCCCTCTGTTCTACTCCTAACAAATATCAGAAACCTCCTTTCGGACATTAATCATGCTTCAGTCCATACGAGATAGAGCTCAGGGCTGGTTCGCCTGGGTCATTGTCGCACTCATCAGCGTTCCCTTCGCTCTCTGGGGTATTCAAGAATATTTAGGTGTTGGCGCCCAGCCAGTAATAGCATCGATCAATGGTCAGGATATTAAAGAGCGGGACTTCGAAAACACCTACCACCGTTTTCGCGCCAGCCTGCGAGAGCAGCTGGGGGATGCCTATCGAGCCGACCTGTTTGATGAGGCTCAGCTGCGTGAAGATGTACTGCAATCCATGGTGCGTGACAGATTGATCTCACAGGCGGCTGACAGGATGGGGCTACGCATTGGTGATTCACAGGTTCGAGGCGCTATAGCCGGAATCCCCGCTTTCCAGACAAACGGCCAGTTTGACCCGGCAGCCTACGAGCGGGTACTGCGCCAGCTGGGCTACTCTGAGCAGGAGTTCCAGGAGCAGATCAGGCAATCCCTGCTGATTGATCAGGTCACCTCAGCCGTTACCAATTCGGAACTGATTACCCAGCATGAACTGAATGAGTTAAAACGCCTGCGCGACCAGCGCCGTGAGATCAGTTACCTGCTCTTCCCCGCTGCTGATTTTATGACATCAGACGCTGCGAGCGAGGACGAAATCAAGGCCTATTATGCGGCCAATCAGAACCGGTTCATGCTACCAGAGCGGGTGCAGGTCGGTTATCTGGAACTGAAAATGTCACAGCTCTCTGAGAGTGTAACGCCCGATGAAGAGGAGCTGCGCCAGTTTTATGAGGATCGCCAGGAAGAATATGTCACGCCAGAACAGCGCCGCGCCAGCCACATCCTGATCACGATTGATGGAGAAGGCGAAGCCGCAGAGAGTGCAGCACGAAACCGGGCGCTGGAGGCACGTAAGCGAATCCAGAATGGTGAAACATTCGCAAACGTTGCAAAAGAGCTATCACAAGACCCAGGCTCAGCAGAGCAAGGCGGTGATCTTGGGTTTGTTGAACCAGGCATGATGGATCTCTCCTTTGACAAAGCGCTGTTTGCACTGGCGGAGGGTGAAGTGAGCGAGCCGGTGCGCACTGATTTCGGGTTTCATCTGATCAAGGTGACAGAGATTCGTAAAGGCAGCAAAAAGAGCTTTGAAGAGGTGAAGGATGCACTGCAAGCGGCTTACAGCTCGAGTGAGGCAGAGCGGCAGTTCTTCCGATACTCAGAGCGCCTGGTGGATCTGACGTTCGAACACCCTGACAGCCTGGAACCTGCGGCTGAATCACTGGGGCTTGAGATTATCACAAGTGGCTGGCTGAGCCGCGCTGATGCCAACAAGATACCGGGGGGCAACCGGGCTATCAGCAGTGCATTCAGTGACGAGGTGCTGGTAGAGGGAAATAACAGCGAACTGATTGAGGTCACTCCTGACCATGCCATGGTTCTGCGGGTGTACGCCCATGAAGAGGCAGCAGCTCGCCCGCTGGATCAAGTGCGGGATGAGATTGTCAGCATACTGGCACAGCAGCAGGCAGCAAAACTGGCTGAAGAGAAGGCCCAATCACTACTGCCACGCCTGCGCCAGGGAGAGAGCCTTGAACAGCTGGCAAAAGAGGCATCTTTGAAGATTGAAAAGGCCGGGATGGTCGCGCGGGGTGATAGCCGACTCGCTCCCGCCATTGCACAGCACCTGTTCAGCATGCCTCGCCCAGAGGGTGATGCAACGGTATTTGACGGCGTGGCACTGCCGAATGGGGATTTTGCACTCATTGCACTGCACAGGGTAGAGGATGGCTCTCTGGATGGCATGGATGAACAGGCGCTGCAGTCGCTCAGAGCCTCCGAGGCAAGAGCCAAAGGACGGGATACCTTTGAGTTTTTTGTGCAGCTCCTGAAAGATACGTCAGAGGTAGTGATTAACAAGCCTCAGGCACAGAAATATAACTAACGAAGCCAGGGGGCTGACCGGGAACCCGGACAGCCCCCTGGTGACAGCGGCTAACGCTGCCCCCAG
>JALSJZ010000029.1 GCA_026989135.1 Sedimenticola sp.
CAATCAAGCCATTCCCAGAACGTGGTATCCGGTATCGACATAGAGTATATCGCCGGTGATGCCTGATGCGAGATCTGAACAGAGGAATGCAGCGGCATTGCCGACCTCTTCAATCGTAACATTGCGCCGTAGCGGCGTGCGCTCCTCCACCGTGCTTAACATGGTTCTGAAGTCACTGATGCCCGAGGCTGCAAGGGTGCGGATCGGGCCGGCCGATATGGCATTTACCCGGGTACCTTTTGGCCCCAGCGAGTCGGCCAGATAGCGGACATTGGCCTCCAGGCTGGCCTTGGCCACCCCCATCACATTGTAGTTTGGCACCGTGCGCACAGCACCCAGATAGCTCATGGTGAGCAGCGCGCCATTGCGCCCCTCCATCATCTCCCGCCCCTCTTTGGCCAGTGCGGCAAAGCTGTATGAACTGATGTCGTGAGCAATGGCAAAGCCCTCTCGAGTGACCGCATCAACATAGCTCCCCTCAAGCTGGTCACGCGGGGCAAAGCCAACGGAGTGGATAATACCGTCCAACCCATCCCACTCATCGCCAAGCGCTTTAAACACATCGGTAATCTGCGCATCGCTGGAGACATCCAGTGGCAGCACAATATCGGAGCTGCACCGTTGGGCAAGTTTTTCGACACGTGTTTTCAGTTTATCTACCTGATAGGTGAAGGCAAGCTGAGCGCCCTCGCGTGCCATGGCATCGGCTATGCCGGAGGCGATAGAGCGGTCGCTGGCGACGCCAACAATGAGAATTCGTTTGTCTTGTAGGAAACCCATGGGGAAAACCCTTCCTCAGTTGATTCAAAGCTGGTACGTTACCGGAAAAACTCTGTTTGGAAAAGGATTGTGGCTTGAGAAAAGATAGGTTCCAATAGTACCTATGTCATTAGCCAGCAATACAATTAAGCGATTTGTGCAATATAGCGGGATGTTGATCCTGGTTTCATTGTTGGCCGCCTGTGGCAATGACTCCTGGAATAACCCCTATTCTGCCAAAGAGTCGGATAAAAATATCCTCTACAGCTCATTTTCCGAGCGGCCAAAGCACCTCGATCCAGTGCGTTCATACAGCTCGAATGAGTATCTTTTTATTGCACAGATCTATGAGCCGCCGTTGCAGTACCACTTTCTCAAGCGACCCTATGAACTCATCCCGCTAACCGCAACCGAGGTGCCCCAGGCGCGTTATTTTGATGCGGCAGGTACGCAACTGCCGAATGATGTCGATTCAGCACAGGTTGCATTCAGTGAATATGAGATCACCATCCAGCCGGGAATCCGCTATCAGCCGCATCCCGCATTTGCCAGGGATGCAGATGGCCACCATCTCTACCATGAGCTGGCCGCTGATTATATTGAGTCGGTTAATACACTGGGCGACTTCCCCAAAACCTCAACCCGCGAGGCAACGGCTGAAGATTATGTCTACCAGATCAAACGATTGGCAGATGCACGCCTGCACTCCCCGCTACGGGGTATGCTGGGAGGTTATATCATTGGATTTGCTGATTATTCAAAACGCCTTGAAGAGATCTACAGCGCACTGAAAACGCCGACAGATACAACACCCTTTCTGGATCTTCGGCAGCATGAGATGGAGGGCGTGAAGGTGCTGGATCGCTACCGCTACCGCATCCAAATAAAAGGAAAATACCCGCAACTGGTCTACTGGCTGGCCATGCCCTTCTTTGCCCCCATGCCCTGGGAGGCCGACCTCTTCTACTCCCAGCCAGGGATGAAAAAACGCAACATCACGCTGAACTGGTATCCCGTGGGCACCGGCCCTTTTATGCTGACTGAAAACAACCCCAATCTACGCATGACCCTGGCGCGTAATCCCAACTTCCATGGCGAACGCTATCCCGTTGAAGGCGAAGCAGAAGATCGAGCCAATGGCCTGCTCAATGATGCCGGCAGACCCCTGCCATTTATCGAGAAGGCGGTCTACAGCCTGGAACGGGAGAGCATCCCCTACTGGAATAAATTCCTGCAGGGGTTCTATGATGCATCCGGCATCTCATCAGACAGCTTTGACCAGGCGGTTCAGCTTGGCAACCAGGGTGAGGCGACATTGACAGATGAGATGGAGCAACGGGGGATCAAGCTGGTCACAGCGGTGCAGACCTCAAGTTTCTACATGGGATTCAACATGCGCGACCCCGTGATTGGCGGGCTTGATGAGCGGGGACGGCTGCTGCGCAGAGCCATATCGATTGCAGTTGATTATGAGGAGTACATCTCAATCTTCAACAATGGCCGCGGCGTACCCGCACAAGGGCCGATCCCGCCGGGTATCTTTGGTTTCAGAGAGGGTGAGGCCGGCATTAACCGTTATATCTATGATCTGATCAATGGCAAGCCAAAACGCAAGTCGATCGAGGAAGCCAAGGCACTGTTGGCGCAGGCAGGGTATCCCGGAGGGCAGGATAAAAATACCGGCAGCTCTCTGGTGCTGCATTATGAGGCGATAGGTTCCGGACCAGACGAAAAGGCGCGCCTTAACTGGATATTAAAACAGTTCAAAAAACTGGGCATCCAGCTGGTTATTCGCGCAACGGACTACAACCGTTTTCAGGAGAAGATGCTCAAGGGGACAGGGCAGATTTTCTCTTGGGGCTGGAATGCTGACTACCCTGACCCGGAAAACTTCCTGTTCCTGCTCTATGGCCCGAACAGCAAGGCAGGCAACGGTGGAGAGAATGCCGCCAACTACAGCAACCCGGAGTTTGACCGGCTGTTCGATCAGATGAAAAACATGGATAACAGCCCACAGCGTCAGGCGGTTATCGACCAGATCATAGCGCTGGTGCGAAAGGATGCACCCTGGGCATTTGGCTTCCACCCCAAAGGGTTCACGCTCTACCACGCCTGGTACCATAATGCCAAACCAAACCTCATGGCCAACAACACTCTGAAATATAAGCGGCTTGATCCGCAACTGCGTAAACAGAAACGCACGGAATGGAATCCACCGATTATCTGGCCCATCCTGGTGCTGCTGATACTGTTGGTGCTATCGGTAATTCCGGCAGCCATACTGCACCGCCAACGAGAGAGGAGTGCCGCAAAATGATGGCCTATATCATTCGGCGTGCCCTCTATGGCATTCCCATCCTGATCGGTGTCAACATCATCACCTTTATGCTCTTTTTTGTTGTCAACTCACCGGATGATATGGCGCGTATGCATCTGGGGATGAAGCGGGTGGCACCCGAAGCGATCGAAAAGTGGAAGCAGGAGCACGGCTACGACAAGCCGCTGCTATACAATGCCGTAGCTTCGGGCACAAAAAGTCTGACGGACACCATCTTCTTTGAAAAATCGATCAAACTGTTTCAGTTTGAATTTGGCTCCTCCGACAGTGGCCGTGACATTGGTTACGACATCAGCCAACGCATGTGGCCCAGCCTGGCTATTGCACTGCCAACACTGATCGTGGGGCTGGCAATCAATATCACCTTTGCACTGTTGATCGCCTTTTTTAGAGCCACCTACATCGACTACTGGAGCGTGGTGCTCTGTGTCGTCATGATGTCAATCTCTACTCTGTTCTACATTATTGGCGGTCAATATGTTGTGAGCAAGCTGCTGCATCTGGTGCCTATCTCCGGTTATGACACCGGCATGAGCGCGGTAAAGTTTCTGATCCTGCCGGTTATCATTGGCGTCATTGGTGGCATCGGCTCTGGAACACGCTGGTATCGCACCCTCTTTCTTGAAGAGATCAACAAGGATTATGTGCGCACCGCACGCTCCAAAGGGCTCTCTGAAAACAGGGTGCTGTTTCAGCATGTATTGAAGAATGCGATGATCCCCATCCTGACCGGGGTGGTGGTGATTCTGCCTCTGCTATTTATGGGCAGCCTGATTACCGAGAACTTTTTTGGCATCCCGGGGTTGGGGAGCTACACCATCGAAGCGATCAACCGACAGGATTTTGCCATTGTCCGCTCCATGGTCTTTCTGGGCTCTGTGCTCTACATCCTGGGGCTGATCCTGACCGACATCTCCTACACACTGGTTGATCCGCGTGTACGCCTGTCATAACTATTTGTCCTATGGATATATCTGCGTAACTGCTGCTTTGTCACCTTGAAGATGGGATAATGCCCTGTTCTTGCAGTTCCATATTTATATTCAATTAGGGTAGATAAAATAATGGGTGAAAAAAGCACCAATGTTGTCTGGCACCATGCAACGATAACGCGTGAGTTGCGCGAACAGCAGAATGGTCACAAAAGTGCCGTGCTATGGTTTACTGGGCTCTCCGGCTCCGGCAAATCAACGCTGGCACATGCGGTAGAGGACAAACTGCATGCCATGGGGGCTCGAACCTTCGTGCTGGATGGTGACAATGTCCGGCACGGCCTCTGCTCTGACCTGGGGTTTTCTGATGATGACAGAACCGAAAACATCCGCCGCATTGGTGAACTTGCAAAACTGTTTTTAGAGGCCGGCATTGTGGTACTCACCGCATTTATCTCCCCCTTTCGACAGGATCGCGAACTGGCTCGCAGTGTGGTGCCACACGGCGATTTCTATGAGATCTTCTGTGATTCACCACTTGAGGTTTGTGAGTCGAGGGACGTCAAAGGGCTCTATGCCAAGGCGCGCGCTGGTGTGATCCCACAGTTCACCGGCATCTCCTCTCCCTACGAAGAGCCTACTGCCCCTGAAGCACATGTCGATACTGGCACGCAGGAGCTGGAGGCCTGTGCCGATCAAATCATCAAACTCTTGCGTAATAGAGGCGTAATCAACCTGTAATTGCCACGGTTGCTGAGAGATTTTTATGGATGCAGACTATTTCAAAGAGAAGACCTCTGAGATAGAAGAGCGTATCAACAGGTTCATGGACGATGGGCTTAAACTGTTTATCGGCTCATCGTTTCAGACCCACAGCATCCCATTGCTGCACATTGTGACCTCGATCTCAAAAGAGATTCCGGTCTACTTTATCGATACAGGTTTTCACTTTCCAGAGACGCTGATCTACCGGGATCAGATCGCAGAGCTGTTTGGCATAGAGGTGATCAATACCCACTCTGTGGTTTCAAAAAACCTGCAATGCGATGCCGATGGCAACCTCTATTTTGCATCAGACCCTGACCACTGCTGCTATCTGAACAAGATACAGCCTCTTGAGCCGGTGTTGATAGCACATGATGTCTGGATCAACGGCATCCGGGCAGAACAGAGTGCGCATCGAAAAAAGATGGGGTTGGTGATAAAGGGGCCGTTCGATACCTTGCGTTATCACCCGGTACTGCACTGGACGAACAAAGACATTTTCTATTATCGTAAACTGCATAATCTGCCCCCGCATCCTCTGGAAGAGAAGGGCTACCTGAGCATTGGTTGCGAGCCTTGCACACGAAAGGTTGACCCATCGGGTGATGAACGGGCTGGCCGATGGTTTGGCATGAAAAAGACCGAGTGCGGTCTACACACAGAGCTGGTTGGGAACAGATAGATGAGAGTATTGATCACAGGTGGCGCAGGTTATATCGGAACTGAACTGGCCTATCGGCTGGCAGAGCGGACAGATGTTACACAGGTCATTATCTATGACAATCTGAGCCGGGGTAACTACAACCTGTTTATTGGGGTCAGGAAATTCCCCAGAGACAAGGTGACCTTTATCAACGGCGACCTGCTTGACTCCCGCAAGTTGCGCAAGTCACTGAACGACGTTGATGTGGTCTACCATCTTGGCGCCAAGGTGACAAAACCTTTTTCAGATCATAACCCACACCTGCTGGAGCAGGTAAATCATTGGGGAACGGCCGAGGTTGTCTACGCGATTGAAGAGAGCAAGGTCTCCCGCTTCATCTATGTCAGCAGCTCTGCCATCTACGGTACCTCCAGTCAGGAGGTTAGCATCGATACACCGCCTGAACCGTCAACCTATTACGGGATATCCAAGCTGCGTGGCGAAGAGCATGTGGTTCGACTGCAGCAGAAGATGGCCGCCTATATTATGCGCACCGCCAATGTATATGGGTACAGCAAAAGCATGCGGTTTGATGCAAGGCTGAACCGTTACATGTTCGAGGCCGCCTCTGGCCAACGCATCACGGTGAATGGCTCAGGAAGTCAAACCAGAGCCTATATTCATATCGATGATACAACCGACTGCCTGGAGGCGCTGCTCACCGCAGAGCTCAAGCCTGACACCTATGATCTAACGGCACGCAACCTCACCATTCAGGAGATTGTAGAGGGGGTCAAAACCGTATTCCCAGAGACCGAAACCCTCTTTATCAACCAGCATGTCACCCCCTGGGAGCTTCGGGTCAAACCGGATGCCCGGCTATCCCATCTGCACTCAGAAGATGCAACCTTTCTTGAAGAGATCAAGGAGTTTAAAAAACAGTTCACACTCGATTTTCATGATTAAACCTAGAATCTGCGGAATCTAGGTTGAACATCTCCCGCCAACTGCCATGATCCTGAAAAAAACCAGCTGAATTCACGGCTGCTGTTTTTAAGATAACCCATCTGGAATATGCTCTAATGCGCGGCTATGTATAAACCCCTCGAACTCTTCATCGGCCTGCGCTATACCCGTGCCAAGCGGCGCAACCACTTTATCTCCTTCATCTCCTTGACCTCGATGGTGGGCATCATGCTGGGGGTGGTGGCGTTGATCACCGTACTGTCCGTTATGAACGGCTTTCACAAAGAGGTTCGTGAACGCATCCTTGGGATGGCATCTCATGCCACGATCACTTCGGCTCGGGGCGGCCTGAAGAACTGGAAAGAGGTTATCCAGCTCTCAAAAGATCATCCCCATGTTGTCGGGCAGGCCCCTTTTGTCGAGGGGCAGGTGATGCTGGTCAACGGAAAGAATGTCAGCGGCGTGATCCTGCGTGGCATCCTGCCGGAGTATGAACCAGAGGTTTCAGATGTAGCAGAGCACATGGAATTTGGCTCCATGACCGACCTGCAACCCGGAAAATATAATATCGTTATTGGCAAAGAGCTGGCCTTTGTACTGGGCGTCAGCCCGGGCGACAAGGTGACCGTGGTCACGCCGCAAACCACCATCACCCCAATGGGCACCATGCCCCGCTTCAAGCGCTTTACCGTGACCGGGGTGTTTGAGGTGGGGATGGGTGAATATGACCGGGGCATGGCGCTGGTGCATATGCGCGATGCGCGCAAACTCCAGCGGCTGGGCGATGCCGTTACCGGCGTACGACTGAAGCTGGATGACCTCTATCTGGCGCCCAAGGTCTCACGCCAACTGGCCAGTGAGCTGCCAGGGCTCTACCGGATCAGCGACTGGACACGCCAGCATCAGAATTTCTTCAGCGCCCTGGCGATGGAGAAGCGCATGATGGGCATCATCCTCTCACTGATCGTAGCGGTGGCGGCCTTTAATATCGTATCGACCCTGGTCATGGTGGTGACTGACAAGCAGGCTGATATTGCCATCTTGCGCACCCTGGGGATCTCTCCGCGCAGCATCATGGCCATCTTTATGGTACAGGGGACGATGATCGGTTTTATCGGCACCCTGCTGGGCATCGCCGGAGGCGTTGCGCTGGCACTGAATCTGGAAGCGCTGGTGAAGTGGGTTGAGACCACCTTTGGTTACGATTTTCTCGATGCCAACGTCTACTACATCAGCGAGCTGCCATCAGACCTGCACTGGGATGATGTCAGCCTGATCAGCACCAGCGCCTTTATAATGACCATTCTCGCCACCCTCTACCCCGCCTGGAAAGCCGCGCGGACTCAACCGGCCGAGGCACTGCGCTATGAATGACCACCCGGTACTGGAGTGCCGCAATCTGGTACGCACCTTTGCCGATGGCGAGCTGCGGGTTGAGGTACTGAAAGGTGTGGATCTGCGCGTTGAGGCAGGCGAGCGCCTTGCGATTATAGGCTCATCCGGCTCGGGAAAGAGTACCCTGCTGCACTGTCTGGGCGGGTTGGATCAGGTCACCTCCGGCACCGTATTGATTGATGGAGTCGACATGGTGGCACTGAATGAACGCCAGCGTGGCACCCTGCGCAACCAGGCACTGGGGTTTGTCTACCAGTTTCACCATCTGTTGCCGGAGTTTACCGCACTGGAAAACGTAGCCATGCCGCTGCTGATTGGGGGCGCTGACATCCCAACAGCCAGGACGCAGGCGACAGCGATGCTGGAGCAGGTCGGCCTCGCAGCGCGCATCGGACACAAACCCGGTGAACTTTCCGGCGGAGAGAGGCAGCGTGCAGCTGTCGCCCGTGCACTGGTCAACCGGCCCCGCTGTGTACTGGCAGACGAACCCACGGGCAATCTGGATCGCAACACGGCGGAACAGGTCTACCAGCTGATGCTGGAGCTAAACCAGGAGCAGGGCACCAGCTTTATCGTAGTGACGCATGACCACAGCCTCGCAGAACGGATGGATCGCGTGTTGAACCTGGATGATGGCCTCTTTCAGAACCAGTAGTCCGACTCCTGAATGACACCTAAATCCTGCAAATGATCGTGCTTGCAGAGTGTAAGATATTGATTCGTAGAGTGAATGACAACTTTGAGTGTCATCCTTATTGTGATGACCGAAAGGTTTCATATCGCTATACGTATCAATAGCTTGCGCTATGTGAGTGCGAGCACTTGCAGGATTTAGGTGGCATCTCATTTAGGAATCGGAGTGCTGACAGCCTGCTGCCTTTTCCGGCGTTTTTTAAGCTGGCTGATGACATGCCAGCGCCAGTAACCCCGTATGAAGGTATACCCAACAAAGGCAGCAGCAGTGGCACATAACAGGCTGCCCAGGTAGAGCGGCTGCCAGATCCCGCCGAGGCTGTTCATCAACCACTCCACCGTAAGTTCAAACTCAACCTCTTGCATGGGTTCACCCAGAATCCAGGTGCCGACAAGATAGGTAGAGTAGAACATGGGTGGCATGGTGAGCGGGTTGGTAATCCACACCAAGGCCACCGATATGGGCAGGTTGACCCGTGCCGGGATAGCCGTAGCCGCAGCGACCACCATCTGAAAGGGGATCGGGATAAAGGCCCAGAACAACCCCACTGCAAAGGCTCCGGATACCGAACGGCGATTGAGATGCCACAGACTTGGATCACGGAGCCGCCGCCCGAATATACGCAGATATTTATGGCTGCGAATTGTCTCTTTATCAGGCGTGTAGCGTTTGATTAACTTCTTTGGCATAGTTCATCTGTAAATCGTCTGCCCTCTATTGAACCATGCAAAGCGATATATTGGCTACTGTGGCAGCAAATATCTCTGGAATGGGCTTTAATAAATCATGGATAAGCCAAGATTGCAGATACCTGCTTTGGATTTAGACCGGGTAGAGCCGACTGCTTTTGGCAAACATTGGCTGTTGGCGCAGTGCTATAGCCATAGTCTGACACCGGCATTAGCACAATAAAAGGGATATAGATGATTCGGGTTTACTGGCAGCTGGTTGTTATTCTCATACTACTCTCTGGACAACTCTGCGCCGAGACGAATGCAACACCCCCCCCCTTGGAATCCACCCATTCCCATTCGCCTATCAAACTGTCAGCAGACGAGCAGACATGGCTGAAGACGCATAAAGAGATCCGGCTTGGTATCGACCCGGCATGGGCGCCCATCGAATTTCTTTCTGAACAGAATGAATATCAGGGCATCTCCTCTGAATATATTGAATACCTGAGTGAGGTATTGGAGATCAATATGACCCCTCTGAGAGGCCTTGATTGGGCGGGGGTTATTCAAAAAGCCAAGGCAAGAGAGGTTGATCTACTGCCCGCTGTTGGCAAGACCAGATCACGGGAGCAATATCTTAATTTCACAAAGCCTTACCTAAGCTACCCGCTGGTTATCTTTACCCAGGACAGCGCCTCCTACATCAATGGCCTGGATGACCTGAAGAGCAAAAGAATTATTGTTATAAAATCCGGCTTTGTGCATGGGCTGCTGAGACAAAACCATCCCGATCTTCTGCTTACACCCGTCTCTACCACTGAGGATGCACTACAGCTGCTCGCACAAGGGTCAGGAGACGCCTTCATCAGCAACCTGATGGTGACGACCTATGTGATTGCTCAACGAGGGTTCACCAACCTTAAGGTTGCCGCGCCCACTCAATACACCCACGACCTGCATATTGCGGTACGCAAAGACTGGCCTGAATTGATCCCCCTGTTACAACGCGCACTGGATAACCTGACGATTGAGCAGAAAATGGCCATTCAACAGAAGTGGCTGGCCATTCGTTATGATCTGAATGTTGATTACACCCTGCTGTGGGGAGTGGTTGCCGCCGCACTGCTCATCATGTTCCTGGGCACCCTGTGGGCGCTGCAAGTGCGGCGGCAGCGCGAGGCGCTGGCAGAGAAAGAGGCGCGTCTGCGAGCCATTTTTGAGGCCTCGAAATCTGTCTCATTCATCATTGCCAATGGGGAGGAAGAGCCGAAGATTATCGAATTCAGCCCCGGTGCCGAAAGGTTGTTTGGCTATACGCGGGAGGAGGCCATCGGCCTGCCGGCTGCAAACTTTTACCGCCAGCAGGATCTACAGACCATCCCAAAAACTGTACGGCTGTTGCGTGAAGAGCAGCGCACCCTCACTGGCGAGACCGAGCTGATACACCGGGATGGGCGAAGCTTTCCAGTGCTCTACTCCCTCTATCCCATGTTCTCCAGCAATGGCGACTATTACGGTGGGCTCTCGGTTTCAATCGACATCAGCCAGCGTAAAGAGGCTGAACGTGCCCTGGAGCAGGCAAAACAGAAGGCAGAAGATGCAAGCCGCTTCAAAGGTCAGTTTCTGGCCAACATGAGTCACGAGATCCGCACGCCAATGAATGCCATCATCGGCATGAGCTACCTGGCGCTGAACTCTGGCCTCAATCCAAGGCAGCAAGACTACATCAACAAGATCAGTGTCTCAGCCCACGCCCTGCTCAACATCATCAATGACATCCTCGACTTCTCAAAGATTGAAGAGGGCAGACTGACCATTGAAAACACCCGTTTCAAACTTGATGAGGTGATGGAGAACCTGGCCAACCTGGTCAGCATAAAGGCGGAGGAGAAAGGGATTGAAATCCTCTTCTCCCGCGACCCCTGCCTCGCCTGCCATCTGCATGGCGACCCACTGCGCCTGGGGCAGGTGCTGACCAACCTGACACAAAATGCCATCAAGTTTACCGAGTCTGGTGAGATCTTAGTCAGCGCACGCAAGATCAACTGCGATGATGGGCGAACCAAGGTGCTGTTCAGCGTACGTGATACCGGCATCGGTATCGACAATGAAAAACTTGCCGACCTGTTCAACGCCTTCACCCAGGCTGATGGCTCCACCACCCGCAAATATGGCGGCACCGGCCTGGGGCTTAGCATCAGCAAACAGCTGGTTGAGCTGATGGGCGGTCAAATCAGCGTCGAAAGCAGGCTGGGCAGAGGCAGCACCTTCAGCTTTACCCTCACCTTTGACCGCTCATCCAGCTGCCCAAAGCTAGAGCCGCCACCCAGCTTGAATCTGGCCAATCTGAAGATACTGGTGGTTGATGACAATGCCAGCGCACGCCAGGTACTGCAGGAGATGCTGGAATCCCTCTCGTTCCAGGTGACGCTGGCAGATTCCGGTCAGGCTGCACTGGCAAAGCTAGAGTCAGGCCAGCACTTTGATCTGGTGCTGATGGATTGGCGCATGCCCGGGATGGACGGTATCGAAACCAGCCGCCGCATTAAATCGAGCACAAACCTCGCCAATCTGCCGACCATCATCATGGTGACCGCCTTCGGCCGTGAAGAGGTGATGCAGCAGGCTGACAAGATAGGGCTGGAGGGGTTTTTGATCAAACCAGTCAACCCCTCACTGCTATTTGACACCATTGCACGCACCTTCAGCACAAAGAAACAGCCAATATCCAACACCCTGCTGATGCAGCAACAACGCATTAAACGGCGACTCAAAGGGCAGGTGCTGCTGGTTGAGGATCACCCCATCAACCAGCAGGTTGCACAGGAGCTACTGGAGGGTTTCGGTCTGGTCGTGGGGATTGCAGAAAATGGTTGTAAAGCCATCGAAGCCATTCAAGAGACCCACTTTGATCTGATACTGATGGATATTCAGATGCCAGAGATGGATGGCTTTGAGGCTACCCGGCTGATAAGAGAGGATGGCCGCTTTGCCGATCTGCCCATCATTGCAATAACCGCACACGCCATGGCCGGTGATCGGGAGCGCTGTCTGGAAAAGGGGATGAATGACCATCTGGCAAAACCCATCGACCCTGACAGGCTGTTCAAAATGCTAAGCAAATGGCTAAAGCAGGAGGCGGTCGATACCACACAGCAACCAGAGCCAGAGGATAGAAAGGATGATACCGTACTGCCAGAGTCACTGCCTGGCATTGATCTGCCGTGGGGGCTACAACGGGTAGGTGGCAACCGCAAACTTTTCAGAAAGCTGCTGGGTGAATTCTATGAGCGTCACCATGGGGATCTGGAACTGATACAGCACTATCTGCATGAAGGAGATGCCACAAGCGCACGTCGTTTAGTGCATACCCTGCAAGGGGTCGCAGGCAACATTGGAGGTAAAGCTGTTCAGCAGCAGGCCCATGAACTGGAGAAAGCCATCATTAACAAGCAGGCAGACATTAGATTGTCAGATGCCTTCTGCACCGCCTTCAGTGAACTGTTTGCATCACTGTCCACGCTTATAGATGATCTGCCCTCAGTACAAAAAGAGACAGCAACTGACCCGACAGGATTGAACCAGAATGATCTCAAGCCATTGCTGGAAAAGCTCTCTAAAATGCTTGAAGATGGCAACCCGGATGCAGCAACCATCGTGAACACAATAAGAACCGGGTTAAACAATACCGGGCTGGATGAGCCGTTGATCACGCTGCAAGAGCAGGTGGCAAACTACGATTTTGATGAGGCAGCGGTGACATTGCAGCAACTGACTAATAAAGTTATACCTAAATCCTGCAAGTGATCGTGCTTGCAGAGTGTAAGATATTGATTCATAGAGTGAATGACAACTTTGAGTGTCATCCTTATTGTGATGGCCGAAAAGTTTCATATCGCTATACGGATCAATAGCTTGCGCTATGTGAGTGTGAGCACTTGCAGGATTTAGGTTATAAGCGGAGTGCACAGTGGAAAACAGCAAGAATAAAATCCTGATCGTTGATGATGAGAGCTTCTACATCGATGTGCTGGTCAACCTGCTGGATAATGAATACAGCATCGTCGTTGCAAAGGATGGAGAACAAGGGCTCAAAAGAGCACAATCCAGCACACCGCCCGACCTGATCCTGCTGGATGTACTGATGCCTGGAATGGATGGCTATGAGGTCTGTAGCCGGCTAAAAAGTCACCCCGACACCTGCGATATTCCAATCATCTTTCTTACCATCAAGAGCGAAGTGGACGATGAGATCAAAGGCTTCGATCTGGGGGCATCCGACTACATCACCAAGCCGATGAGCCCACCTATCGTTAAAGCCAGAATCCGCACCATTCTGGCACTGGATAGAGCGCGTAGAGAGCTTAAAGCACAAAACAGGCTGCTGGAACAGCGGGTTCAGGAACGAACCCGCGAGATTCAACAGACGCAGGATGTAGCGATCTACTGCCTCGCCTCCCTGGCTGAAACCCGTGATAATGAGACAGGCAACCACATTCGACGCACTCAGCACTACATCAAACTGCTGGCAACCTATCTACAAAACCACCCCCGCTTTCGCCAACGGATTGATGATGAATTTATCAACCTGCTGTTTAAATCTGCTCCGTTGCATGACATTGGAAAGGTGGGGGTGCCAGACAGAATCCTGCTCAACCCCGGCAAACTGGAGGGTGAAGACTGGGAAGAGATGAAGCGACATGCACAACATGGTCGGGATGCCATTTTCACCGCAGAGAAGGAGCTGGGCAGCACCTCATTTCTGCGCCTGGCACGAGAGATAGCCCACAGCCATCACGAACGTTGGGATGGCACAGGATACCCCCAGGGGCTGCGGGGTGATGATATACCGCTCTCTGGCCAACTAATGGCGGTTGCTGATGTTTATGATGCACTGATCAGCCGACGCGTCTATAAAGAGCCGATGCCACACCAGCAGGCCGTAGCGATTATCAGTGAAGGGAGCGGCGGACAGTTTGACCCTGAAATTGTCGAGGCCTTTCTCGACCTGCAAGAAGAATTTAATAATATTGCACTCCAGTTTGAAGGGTAGAAAAACTGCCTGAGCGCTAGTACTCCTTCAAGGTGATAATGTCGGGTTCAGCACTCCTGTGGTGTTTCGCGGCAAGACACAGTGCGCAGGCAATGGCCATAGCCCTTGTCAAGCGCTGTAACGCAGCAGCGGGACACCACAGGAGTGCCCGAAGGGTTGGCCTGTCAGCGCCCATGGCTGCGTTGCGCCTCTTGCTAAAGACTACGGCCATTAGCTGCGAGGTGCGCCTTGCCATGAACGCTGACAGACCAACTGAACCCGACATTATCACCTTGAAGGAGTACTAGGAGGCTGTCCGAGAATAGGAACCACAGTGAGAAAAAGCTGGATTTGGCCAGATTTCTCCATTATTTTCGTTAAATATGCCCAATATTCGCCTCAAATAATGAAAAAACCTGACTCAAACCAGCTTCCCCTCACCATGATTCCTATTCTCGGACAGCCTCCTAGTTTGAGAGCTGCACAAGTGGCAAAATAAGCTGCCAATGCGCATTCAGACACTCCCCTCCGTTTTAGTGAACCAGATCGCCGCCGGTGAGGTGGTTGAGCGCCCGGCATCTGTCATTAAAGAGCTGATAGAGAACAGCCTCGATGCCGGGGCAAAAAAGATCGAGATAGAGATAGAACAGGGCGGCATCAAGCTGATGCGTGTGCGCGATGATGGCATCGGCATCCACCACGACGACCTGCTGCTGGCACTCTCGCGTCATGCCACCAGCAAGGTGGCGAGCCTGGAGGAGCTGGAGCGGATCAACAGCATGGGATTTCGTGGTGAAGCGCTGCCCAGCATCGGTTCGGTATCACGCATGACACTGACCTCGCGCGCACAGGAGGCCGAGCACGCCTTCCAGCTACCCCCTGGAGCCGATACGCCAATACCCGCAGCACACCCTGTCGGATCGACGCTGGAGGTGCGCGATCTCTTCTACAACACCCCTGCCCGGCGCAAGTTTCTGAAGCGGGAGAAGACCGAGTTCAACCATATTGAGACACGGGTCAAACACCTGGCCC
>JALSJZ010000030.1 GCA_026989135.1 Sedimenticola sp.
CCTTTATGATGGGGATGCTGCCGGGCGAGAGCAGGTGCTCGGGTTTTGCCGCCAGACCCAGGGTGAAAACCGGGGGGTGTTGCAGCAGCCAGAGCTGATCCTGGCTTGCGGCTGTGCGCCGGTCGGTATAGTGCTGCATCTTGCGCCAGCTGGACTCGTAGTCGCACAGCCCGATCTGCTGAAGATGCAAAAGGGGTCTGCTCACAGGCTCATCAGTACATGCTCGTGGTCGGTCAGATCTTGATAGATGGCATCCAGCTGCTGTTTGCTGGTGGCCTGAATGGTGACGGTGATGGCGGTGTATTTACCACTCTTGCTGGGGCGGGATGAGATGCAGCCCTCTCTCATATCGGGGGCGTGGCGACGCACAACCTCGACCACGGCCAGGTCGAAGTCAGGCGATGTCAGCCCCATGGCCTTGACTGAAAATTCGCAAGGGAACTCAAGCAGCGTATCCGGTTCCAGATCCTGGCTCATCGCAGCTCCTCTTTATAGGCCTGGAAGCGGCTGAGCAGCTGTTGCCACAGTTTGCCGGGGCGGCCGTTATTGATTGGGCGGTCATCCAGATGGGTGACGGGCATGATTTCGCGGGTGGAGCTGGTCAGCCAGATCTCATCGGCACTCTCCAGCTGGTCGGCTCTGATGGGTGCCTCACAGTAGGGGATCTCGGCCTCGGCAGCCAGCTCCAGCACCAGATCCCGTGTGACCCCAGGTAGCAGATGCTCGCCCTTTGGCGGGGTGATGATCTGGCCATCGTCGACAATAAACAGGTTGCTGGCAGCGCCCTCTATGGCCAGCCCGTCCCGGATCAGGATCGCCTCCATGGCGCCACGCTCTTTTGCCTCCTGCCGCAGCAGCACATTGGGCAGCAGGGTGGTGGCCTTGATGTTGCAAAAACGCCAGCGAATATCATCCAGCGTGATGGCGGCAATGCCCTGCTCATAGACCTGGGGGTCGATGGCCGGGAAGGGGGTGGTGAAGGCAAACCGGGTGGGGATCGCCTCCTCGGGGATGGCGTGGTCGCGACGGGGTGCAACCCCGCGGGTCACCTGCAGATAGACGCTCTGATCCTCCCCCTGATACTGGGTGGTCAGTGTTGCCAGTATATTCTCCCATTCGGCCCGGGAGAGGGGGTTCTCCATCTGGATGGCGTGCAGGCTGTTTTCCAGCCGCTGCAGATGGTGCTGCAACCGAAACAGACGACCGCCATAGGCCGGTATCACCTCATAGATGCTGTCACCAAACAGGAAGCCGCGATCCATAATCGAGATACGGGCTTCGCTGAGTGGGATGAATTCACCATTCAGGTAGACCAGTGCATTGCCCATGTTATTTTGTCGGGTCAGTGTTTCTGTGGCGTTTCGCATCAAGGCATAGCTCGCAGGCAATGTACTGGTACATTGTGATTCATTCCAGCCACAGCAGGGCGCTGTCCTTTGCATTTTGCCAGAGGGTGCCAGAGTCGATCTGTTCCAGTGCCACCAGCGGCACCTCGGCCAGGGGCTTATCCTGCAGGCTGACGGTGACAGTGCCCATCGGCTGACCTTTGGCCACCGGGGCAATGATCTGATTTTTGATGTCCATCCTGGCCTGTAGTTTTTTGTATTGACGGCGGGGGATGGTGATGTAGAGATCCTGCTCCAGCCCCAGCGCCAGCTGCTGTTTGGCACCTTTCCAGATGCGCACCTGTTTCAGGCTGTCCCCGGCGCTGTAGAGGCGGTGGGTTTCGAAAAAGCGGAAGCCATAGTTGAGCAGGGTCTGGGTCTCTTTGGCGCGGGTCTGCTCGCTGTTGGTGCCCATGACAATGGCAATCAGGCGCATGTCATTGCGTTTGGCAGAGGCGACCAGGCAGTAGCCGGCGGCTTCGGTATGGCCGGTCTTCATGCCGTCTACAGACTCATCCCGCCAGAGCAGCTTGTTGCGGTTGTGCTGTTTGATGTCGTTAAAGACCATCGATTTTTGCGCATACCATTTGTAGAACTCGGGGAACTCCCCGATGGTGGCTGCGGCCACCTTGGCGATGTCGCGTGGGGTGGTGTAGTGATCCGGGTCTGGCAGGCCGGTGCTGTTGACGAAGTGGGTGTTCTCCATCCCCAACCGGGTGGCGTGGCTGTTCATCAGCGCAGCAAAGGTCTCTTCGTTACCGGCGACATGCTCGGCCAGGGCGACGCTGGCATCGTTGCCGGACTGGATGATCATCCCTTTGAGCAGCAGCTCCAGCGGGATCTTTTTATTGACCTCGATAAACATGCGGGAGCCAGGGGTGCGCCACGCCTTTTTGCTGATCAGCACCTCATCATCCAGCTTGATATTGCCCTCCCGCAGCTCCCGGAAGACGGCGTAGGCGGTCATGATTTTGGTGATGCTGGCCGGCTCCAGTCGCTGGTCGGCATTTTTTTCAGCCAGGATGGTCTTGCTGTCAAAATCAATCAGCAGGTGCCCGCTGCCTGCAATCTTGGGTGGCGCAGGGATGGGTGCTGCGGCCTGCGCTGTTTGCAGTGCGATAAGGGTGAGGAGCAGAAGAAGCGGGATGGCGATCCGAAATCGGGTAAAAGACACGGGGGGCTTGTTCCTTTGGTTCAGTGGTAATCAGGGGCGATATGCGACCACTATCTTAACCCAACATCGAATCTAATCAATGATGACATGCAGGCCGGTGATCCCCTGCTGAGCCAGTTTTTCGCTTAGTGTGTCGGCCTGCGCCACGCTGACCAGTGGCCCGACCTGCACCCGGAACACCTCATTGTCGCCGCCATGGGAGCGCTTCACCCGGATGGAGCGATTCAGCGCATTAGCCAGCCGATTGGCCAGCCGGTCTGCATTGTAGCGGTTGGAGAAGGCACCCACCTGGAGGTATAGCCCCGGTTTTTTGCCGCCAGTGGCGCTCTGCCTTGGCTTGGATGGGGCAGGCTGGCGGGGATTAAGAGCCACGACCTCAACCATTCCGGTGCCTTTTTTCAGGATGTCCAGCTTGCTGGCGGCGGTGTAGGAGAGATCAATGATGCGGTTGTTGTGGAATGGCCCCCGGTCATTGATCTTGACGATGATGCTGCGGCCATTCTCCAGATTGGTGACCTGCGCATAGGTGGGCAGCGGCAATGTGGTGTGGGCCGCTGTCATGCCATACATATCGTAGGTTTCGCCACTGCTGGTGCGTCGGCCATGAAACTTGCTGCCATACCAGGAGGCGATGCCACGCTCCACATGCCCCTGGCTGCTGGACTGTACATAGTAACGCTTGCCCAGAACCACATACGAGGTTGGGTTGCCATAGCGGCTGCGCGGTTCATCCTTGGGGACGGCATTGGGGATATGGCTGACATCAACCGCGCCCTCTGGCGGGCCGTAATCTGAATCGCTGTCGACAGAGGGGAGGATGCTGCAGCCGGAGAGGGCAACCGCCAGCAACAGTGCTATGATCAGCTGAGGCTTGACTGATGTGACTATCTGCATGGTTTCATAGACCTTGTTGGTTCCTGTTCCCGGACAGCCTCACGGAAGGTTGTGCATGGCTGCAATTATCAAGAACTGCGTTATCGTTTGCGAGGTAAATCAGAGAGAATCGGGAATAATACTCCATTATTTCCAATGACCTGTGGCTGGTATAATGTCTTCACTACGCTGGCTTCTTTTAAGTGTAGCATTCCACTGTTGGTTCATTCGCATAGCGCTGGCTGAACCAGTCTGGCACGGCAGGATGAGCTTGTCACGTTTCTGAACGGGCAGGCGTGCGCAAATTAACACCTTACTATTCAGAACCAATCCAATGAGCAGAAAACCTTCGGGCAAGAAAAACAGAAGACGCCATAACAGTGGCCCAACAATGGCAGCATCGGCTGATCGACATAAGCTGTACGAGCTATCGGTGCAGTGCTCTGAGTCAGAGGTTGACTTTATTGATGAGACCTTTAAAGCAATCCGGGGGCAGCGGGCAAGAATCTTGAGAGAGGATTTCTGCGGCACCGCGAATGTCTGCTGCGAGTGGGTGAAGCGCCGAAAAAGCAATCGCGCCATTGGTGTGGACATTGATCCCGGGGTTTTGCAGTGGGGGCAGAAAAACAACCTCAGCAAACTGGCCAAAAGCCAAAGCAGCCGTATCCAGCTGCTCAATGAAGATGTACTAGCGGTTCAAAGTGAGGCTGCGGAGATCATCTCTGCAATGAATTTCAGCTATTGGCTGTTCAAGTCGCGCAAGGAGCTGAAACATTACTTTAAAAATGTGCACAAGGCATTGGCAGAGAATGGGGTGTTGTTTCTGGATGCCTATGGCGGTTATGACAGTTTTCGGGAGATCAAAGAGAAAACCAAACATAAAAAGCACAAATTCACCTACATCTGGGAGCAGGAGCGGTATGAACCGATCAGCGGCGAACTGGTCTGTCATATCCACTTTAAATTCGCTGATGGATCAAAGCTCAAAAAGGCCTTCAGCTACCATTGGCGTCTCTGGACGCTGCCTGAGATCAGGGAGCTGCTGGAGGAGACGGGGTTTAGCAATATTACCGTCTATTGGCAGGGGACGGATGAGGCGGGTGAACCGGATGGTGATTTTAAACCTGCCACAGAAGGGGAGGCAGACCCCAGTTGGATCTGTTACCTCTCTGCTGAAAAATAGAGAGTCAACCTAAAAAATGCAGCAGATCAAAGAGAATGCCACATCCTGCTGGGTTTGATTGGGGCGGCCGGAGCTGCCTGGCTCCAAAAAACGGATGGTGAACCGGTGTTTGCTGCCGCTGATCTCTGGAAAAAGCGGGGACTCGTTTGGCAGGCCGACCCGAATGAGCTGGGCGGGTGACTGTGACTCCAGGGTGCGCTGATAGAGCCCGGCTTTTGCCTCTGCCTGACTGGCGTGGGCGCTGTTGCGCATAAGTGACAGGAGCAGCCGGGTTGCGTCCTGTAGCACTTCCAGCTCCTGAAACCAGCCTTGCAGGTCGGCATGTCTCCTCTCTACCGGCTGTTGCAGCCAATGGTGATACTGTGGCAGATCAAAATCGCAGGTTCCGCCAGGGATGGTGCTGCGCTGCATGATGTTACCGAGAAACTCGTTCTCGCGCAGCCCACGCCCAATCTGGGTGGTTATCCGGCGCAGCCTGCTGGTGCTCTGTTCAAGCTCAGCCAGGATGAGATCCAGCTGCTGGCCGTCTACCCCAGGAGCTGAGCGGATCTTGTTAAGGCTTGCGGCATGGCGCTCCAGCTCTTTTATCACCTCAGATCTAATATCTGCCCGGGCCAGGATGTTGGTAATGTCCAGCAGACCACTGATGGCCGCCCGGCTGCTCCATTCATCAGGCTGTGGCAGATGAAATGCAATGCGCGTGAACAGGTGTTCAAGCCGCAAAAGCGTTCGAACCCGCTCGTTTAGGGGGTGTTCGTAGATGATCTGATTGGACATTGAACTATCTATTGTTGGCAGCGAGCCTGAGGTAACGGTGATGCATCTCTGTCACCTGATGATTGAGATGCTCCAGGTCTCCGGTGTTGTAGATTACATCATCTGCTGCGCTTAGCCGATCTTTTCTGCTGCACTGGGCTGCAATAATGGCGCGAATCTGCTCTGGGTTCTGCCGGTCACGCTGGCAGGCTCGGGCGATCTGTTGTGACTCCTCTGCATCGACCACCAATATCCGGTCAACGCTCCTCCGGCGTCCACCCTCCAATAGCAGAGGTATGGCCAATATGGCGTAGGGTGCTTCCAGCCGGGCCACTCTCCTGTCCATCTCCTCTCGTATCAGTGGATGAAGTATGGCCTCAAGCCTTCTGCGCGAGGCCTCGTCGGAGAAGACCTGTGCACGAAGCTTGTCCCGATCAAGTGTGCCATCCTGAGCCAATAT
>JALSJZ010000031.1 GCA_026989135.1 Sedimenticola sp.
GGTAAGGTGTGTATCGTGCCAAACCCATAACCGCATGGGGTTATTGAGAAGTTACGTTAAATGCAATTAACTGATTGATGAGTCTACCATTTTCTTTCTTTGTTGGTATCTACTTGCAGGATTTAGGTGACATTCATCCTCCTTACGGGGAAAAATGTCGGCAATTTTAGCCGGGAAAAGCGGCCAAGATAGTTGTCACCGACCGGCCAAGTTAATTGTCGCCGAACACGCTGCAAGATCTCAAGCATTGAACCTTTTGGGACTTTATTCCCCGCCCCTCTTGGGGCGTATAAATAAAACATACGGATCAATACCCCGCTTTCGAGGAACGAGAAAGTCGAGCGGAAGCGAGAGAGCTTGTCCCGGGGATGTTTATTCTGGCTCAGAAAATCATGGGCGGCAGTTCTGCCGCAAATAATTTGAGTGACGCTGTACCGGTGGGCCATCGGGAAAGAGCAGCGGCGCCAACTCTTTTAGCGCCTGAGAATAGACCTGGCGTTTGAAATAGACCACTTCGCGCAGTGGGTGCCAGTATTTTACCCAGCGCCAGCCATCAAACTCTGGTTTAGAGGAGCGATCCAGGCAGAGGTTTTTGTCACCGCACTTTAAACGCAGCAGAAACCAGACCTGTTTCTGGCCAATACAGAGTGGTTTGGAGTGGTGTCGAATAAACCGCTCTGGCAGCCGGTAGCGCAGCCAGTTGTCGGTATAGCCGATCACCTCCACCTGATGCTTATACAAGCCAACCTCCTCCTCCAACTCACGGAACATTGCCTGCTCCGGGGTTTCGTGTGGCTTGATCCCACCCTGGGGAAACTGCCATGACTCCTGACCAATGCGTCGCCCCCAAAAGAGCTGGCGTTGATGGTTGGAGAGCACAATGCCTACATTGGGTCTATATCCATCTGAATCGATCACCACAAGACCTACTATATGAGGTTTAAGATACCCTGATTCTTCCACAACCTGGCAGACCGGAGCAAGCACAACTTAAACCATTGATTTTTAGGTCATTAATGCTCAATGTGAAATGGTCTGTCTGCGCCCTCTTTCATCCTGTGGTTTTTTCTGTAAAATTAGTGGCTTAGCTTATATTTTTCTCATTTTTCAGGGGCGCAGACATTGGCACTGGCTATTTTTGATCTCGACAACACCCTGCTCTGCGGTGACTCTGATCATCTCTGGGGTGATTTTCTGGTGGAGCTGGGGGTGGTCGATGCCAAGCTGTACCAGCAGGCAAATGATCGCTTCTATCGGGAATATAATGAGGGGAAGCTGGATATCTTTGAATTCCTACACTTTTCACTCAAGCCACTCAGTGAGCATGCACCTGAGACACTCTACGACTGGCGGGAGCAGTTCGTTTCAGAGCGGATTGAGCCAATCATCCTGCCAGCGGGTCTGGAGCTGATCCAAAAGCACCGGGAGGCAGGCGACACCCTGCTCATCATTACTGCAACCAACAGCTTTGTAACCACCCCAATCGCACAGCGCCTTGGAATAGAGCATCTTATTGCCACTACGCCCGAGATGGTTGACGGCCGCTATACCGGCCAGGTTGCGGGAACCCCCAGCTATAAAGAGGGCAAGATTGAGCGGCTGAAGCAATGGCTGGCCAGCAACCAGCACAATCTGGATGGCAGCTGTTTCTACAGCGACTCTCACAATGATATTCCGCTGCTTGAGATTGTCGACAGAGCCATAGCGGTTGACCCGGATGAGGCGCTTACGCAGCATGCCAAAAACAGGGCGTGGCCGATCATCAGCCTGCGAGAATAGGGTCTGATTTCCACCGCCGTAGCATTAAATTTAACCAAATAATTCATTTTCTGAATAACCTCTGGTAAATTATGCATCCTTTTGACCTGTGAAAACGCCAGGCAGAACCTGATTTCTCTATCGGTGCGGTGCCGCAATTTCTCACCGCAATTACCTAACTTTTTGAAACTAAAGGGCAAACCTATGTCAAAACGGAATATGGTTACGATCGAAGGCAACGAGGCAGCCGCCTACATCGCACACCTCACCAATGAGGTTATCGCTATCTACCCCATCACCCCATCCTCAGATATGGGTGAATTTTCCGATGATTGGTCATCCAAAGGGGTTACAAACCTCTGGGGTTCTGTACCCGATGTGGTCGAAATGCAGAGTGAGGGCGGCGCTGTAGCTGCTGTCCACGGCGCGCTGCAAGCTGGCTCGCTGAGTACCACCTTTACCGCCTCACAGGGTCTGCTGTTGATGATCCCCACCATGTACAAGGTGGCAGGCGAGTTGACACCTACCGTATTCCACGTCTCAGCACGCGCCCTGGCAGCTCAGGGGCTGTCAATCTTTGGTGATCACAGCGATGTGATGTCCATCCGCCAGACCGGCTTTGCTATGCTCAGCTCCAACTCTGTACAGGAGGTGATGGACTTTGCGCTGATTGCACAGTGTGCCACGCTTGAGAGCCGCGTCCCCTTCGTCCACTTCTTCGATGGCTTTCGCGTCTCCCACGAAGTCAACAAGGTTGACCAGCTGAGCAGGGATGTTGTGCGCGCCATGATCTCTGAAAAGGCCATCGGTGCCCACCGTGCCCGCGCCTTGAACCCGGATACCCCGGTTATTCGAGGCACTGCACAGAACCCGGATATCTACTTCCAGGGTCGTGAGACCGTCAACCCATATTATGCGGCCGTTCCTGAGATTGTTCAGGATTGTATGGATCGTCTGGCCAAACATACCGGCCGTCAATACAAGCTGTTTGAATATGTTGGCGCTGAAGATGCAGAACGCATCATCCTCTGCATGGGTTCAGGCAACGAGTCAATCGAAGAGACCGTTGAGACCCTGATCCGCCAGGGTGAAAAGGTGGGTGTACTTAAGGTTCGCCTGTTCCGTCCCTTCTCTGCCAAGCTGCTGCTGGAGGCTATCCCTGCCAGCGCCAAAAAGATCGCCACCCTGGATCGCTGCAAAGAGCCAGGTGCCGATGGTGAGCCACTCTATAAAGATGTGGTGACGGCTATTGCTCAGGCTGCTGCCAATGGTGAGATCAGTGAGATGCCACGGGTGGTCGGAGGTCGTTACGGGTTGGCCTCCAAAGAGTTCACCCCGGCCATGATCAAGGGCGTTTTTGATGAGCTGAAGAAAGACAAACCCAAAAACAGCTTTACCGTCGGCATCATTGATGACCTCACCAACAGCCACATTGAGTACGATGCCAGCTTCCTGCCTGACTCCGCCAAAGGCGTCACCAGCGCCGTCTTCTACGGTCTGGGAGCAGATGGCACCGTGGGTGCCAACAAGAACTCCATCAAGATTATCGGTGAAGAGACCGACAACTACGGCCAGGGCTACTTTCAGTACGACTCCAAAAAAGCCGGTGCGGTCACCATATCTCACCTGCGCTTTGGCCCGAACCCGATCCGCTCACCCTATCTGGTGGGCGATGGCCAGGCGACCTTCATCGGTGCTCACCAGCCTAACTTCCCTGAGCGCTTCGAGATGCTGCACAAAGCGGCCCCAGGTGCCACCTTCCTGCTCAACACGCAGCACAGTGCAGATACCGTCTGGGACACCCTGCCACGCGCCATGCAAGAGCAGATGATCGAGAAGCAGATCAAGTTCTATGTGGTCGATGCCTACACCATTGCTAAAGAGACCGGCATGGATCGCCGTATCAACACCATCATGCAGACCTGTTTCTTCGCCATCTCCGGCATTCTGCCGCGTGATGAGGCGATTGATAAAATCAAGCAGGCCGCCAAGAAGACCTACGGCAAGAAAGGTAAGAAAATCCTGGAGACCAACTATGCTGCCATTGATGGCTCACTGGCTGGCCTGCACCAAGTCACCATACCGACTAAGGTTGGCAGCACACTTGAGATGCGCCAACCGGTCGCAGACAATGCCCCTAAGTTTGTTCAAGAAGTGATTGCCGAGATCATTGCCAACCGTGGCGACCAGCTGCCCGTCAGCATGATTCCCGCCGATGGCACCTGGCCACTGGGTACCGCCGCGTACGAAAAACGCGAGCTGGCGCTCGACCTGCCAAAGTGGGAAGAGGATCTCTGTACCCACTGTGGCAAATGCCCAATGGTCTGCCCACATGCCGCCATTCGCAGCAAGGTCTTCCCTGCCGATATGACGAAAGATGCCCCTGAGAGCTTCAAGCACGTCAAGGTAAAAGGCAAAGACTTCGCCGAAGGAACCCACATCAGCTACCAGGTCGCCCCGGATGACTGCACCGGCTGTACGCTCTGCGTGGACATCTGCCCCGTGGTTGACAAGAACGACCCCAACCGTAAGGCACTCAACATGGTGACCGACCGCGCCTACCATGAGCAAGAACGTGCAAACTGGGACTTCTTCCTCTCACTGCCCGATGTCGATACCACCGATGTCAAAACCAGCACACTCAAGGGTTCACAGCTGCTACAGCCTCTGTTCGAGTTCTCGGGTGCCTGCGTAGGCTGTGGTGAAACCCCCTACATCAAACTGGCAACCCAACTGTTTGGTGACCGCATGGTAATCGCCAACTCAACAGGCTGTTCATCCATCTACGGTGGCAACCTGCCCACCACCCCGTACACCACCAATAAAGAGGGTCGCGGCCCTGCATGGTGTAACTCACTGTTTGAGGATACCGCTGAGTTCGGCCTGGGTTATCGCCTCTCTTACGATATGCAGACCAAACAGGCACACGACATGATGGCCAACATGCGCGACCAGATTGGTGCTGAGCTGGTCGATGCACTCACCGCTGCCGATCAAAGCACCGATGCAGGCATTAAAGAGCAGCGCGCACGGGTTGAAAATCTGCGCAAGGTGCTTGCCAACATCCAGAGTGATGAAGCGCGCAGCCTTGAGGCGGTATCGACACACCTGACCAAGAAGAGTGTCTGGATCATCGGTGGTGATGGCTGGGCCTACGACATCGGCTACGGCGGTCTGGATCATGTACTCGCCTCTGGCCGCAACGTCAACATCCTGGTGCTGGATACCGAGACCTACTCCAACACGGGTGGCCAAAACTCCAAAGCAACACCCAAGGGTGCGGTTGCCAAGTTTGCCGCGGGCGGTAAACCCGATGCCAAGAAGGATCTGGCTCTGATGGCAATCAGCTACGGCAACGTCTATGTCGCCTCGGTCTCCTATGGTGCGAAAGGTAAAGATATCCAGACCCTGCGTGCCTTCCAGGAAGCCGAGTCTTATGATGGTGTCTCCATTATCCTCGCCTACTCACCCTGCATTGCCCAGGGCATCAACCTGCTGACCTCCAACCATGCCTCACAGACTCTGGCACTGGAGACAGGTCATACCCAGCTGTTTCGCTATGACCCACGCAAGGCTGCTGCTGGCGATAATCCACTAAAACTGGACTCCAAGCCACCTTCGCGGCCACTGCGCGACTTCACCGAAACAGAAGGCCGTTTCGCCATGCTGGAGCGTATCGACCCTGAAGCCGCAAAACGCTATGGCGAAGAGGCACAGCAGGATGTTCTTAAGAAGTTTGAGCTATACAGCTACATGGCCGCCATGGCAGCTGACGGAGGCAAGAAGGAGAAGTAGTCTGAAAGCCTTTTAGTTAAGGGAAAACAGGGGGCGGTAACACTCAGCGTGTTACCGCCCTTTTTAGTTTTGGAACGGTTGGGTGCACCACAGGGGCAGGCAGCCTTGGGGGCGAAAGTGGTCTCAAGTCCGGGAGCCGCTTTGGTTTCGAGGGCGGATTTAGAGGCA
>JALSJZ010000032.1 GCA_026989135.1 Sedimenticola sp.
CTCTCCTGTCCATCTCCTCTCGTATCAGTGGATGAAGTATGGCCTCAAGCCTTCTGCGCGAGGCCTCGTCGGAGAAGACCTGTGCACGAAGCTTGTCCCGATCAAGTGTGCCATCCTGAGCCAATATATCCTGGCCAAACTGGTTGATGATCTGTGTAAGGCCGGGTGTGCCGGGCATCACCACCTCCCTGGCAACGAGGTCAGCATCAATGATGGGGGTGCCGAGCGCAGCGAAGCCATCGCAGACAGTGCTCTTTCCGCTGCCGATGCCGCCAGTGAGTCCGATAATGAGCATGGTCAGTCAGAAAGGGAGATCAACCCGGATTTTTACAGGTGCCCGCAGCGGTCTTGAGCGGCTGGTTCATGGGGTACATCCAGGTTCCGGTATGGATGATTTTGCACCGTGCCTCTTCGAGTTCCAGAAATGTATAGGCATTGATCAGGTCTTCAAACAGTTTTAGCCTGGGGTTCACAGCGATCTGCTGCTCTGCCCATTGGGCAAAATAGCGCACTTTATCAGGATTTTTACCCAGTATGCTTGCGTGCAGCAGATTACGCATGGCCAGCCGTTCAGCGTAGGCGTTGAAGTAGAGATTATTGAGCGCCACCCGCAGGTAGGAACCCTGCCCCTCTTTTTTGGTCAGATAGGCATAGATGTCTGACTGGGCGCGGGCAGAGTGGATCATAAAATAGCTGCTGCCAACGCAGGCCAGGATCACAGAGACCTTGATCAGGCGTGTTGCTGGCAGACTGAGCGGTACGGTAGCCGTGGTCGTGCGGTGGCGCAAGAGCATAAATATCAGGAACAGCCAGAGGAACCAGTGCAGGGAGGAGATATAGAAGGGCAGCTCGACCTGTGCATGCAGGCTGATGGGGAGCAGCAGTGCGGCGTAGCCCCCTCCCCGTTGTGGCCCGCATCTGATCATGGCCAGCAGTGTGGCGCCAACCGCTACCAGGATGCCGACAACCGAGACGATGCCGCCCTCGATCAGCCAGTAGACCAGCTCATTATGTGGGTGTGTGACATAGGGCGGCAGCCTGGCATCAGGATTGCGCTGGTGGTAATCGCCGCTCTGCATGCCCCAGACCCGCTGAAAATTGCCAATGCCATGCCCAAACCCTGGCTTTTGAGCGACCAGCTCCAGAGCCATGGCGTACATATTGATGCGTATCGAAGCATCTGCCCCTTTGGCAATCTCTACGGTTTTTTGTGACAGCTTTTCAAAGCCACTGAGCTCCTGGATCGTACCGCCGGGTATCGTCCCTGCCAGCAGTGACAGCAGGCCAAGGCATGTCAGCATGGCTCTTTTTTTAAACAGTTGCCGACGGCTGATGAGAAGAATGATGAGGCCGCTTACCGCAGCAAGCATCCCGACCCGCGAGCCAATATAGGTGATAATGAAGGCACCGCTGCCAATGCAGACAACGAGCAGGAGCCTGGCCGCAAGAGGAGCCGAGCCAATGGATGGCCTGCTCATCAGATAGAAAGAGAGGATGATGCCCGTTGCCAGAAAGGATGAGAGCAGATTGATCTGCTGAAAAGTGCCTATCGGCGTATTGCCTGCGGTCACCAGCCATCCCTGAATGAGTTCGGGAGAGAAGATCTGGGTCGTGGCGATCAGGGCATTGATAACGGCAGATGCCACAACCACATACAGAATGCGCTCAACCTGTGGTTGCTTGAGGTTGAACTGGAACAGGCTGAACAGAAACAGTATTCCACCAACGACATAGATCTGCCTGAAGAGCCAGGGGATGGGCTGGGATGAGCCAGCAACGATGCCGCTGAGAATCATAACCAGCGGAAACAGCAGAAATGCCCACGAGTGAGCGGGGCGGATGAACTGCTGCGTGGCTGCAACCAGATAGAGGCCGCCGCCAATCACAAAAGAGGCAAAGCCCCACACCGGGATGTTGTAGGGGAGCTCCAGCCCCCTGCCACCAGGATTGGGTTGAAAATAGAGCGGAGCCAGCAAGAAGAGTGCCGTCAGCAGCGCAGTGCAATAGATGCCGCTACCCCGCCGGTGGCGCATAACTGTCTGCATCATATCCCTGCCCAGGTGAGGTAGGCCTGATTGATATGATCACCCCACAGCAGACTGATCCAGCCAGCAATGGCCAGATAGGGGCCAAACGGGATGGGGATGTTGCGGTCACGCCCACGCAATAAGACCAGCGTTATGCCAATCACTGCGCCAACCAGGGAGGAGAGCATGATGATCTGGGGTAGATACTGCCACCCCAGCCAGGCACCAAAGAGCGCCAGCAGTTTAAAGTCACCAAACCCCATCCCCTCCTTGCCCGTCACCAGCCGAAACAGCTGAAAGACGCCCCAGAGCGAGAGGTATCCGGCTACAGCGCCAATGATGGCTGATTCGGGTGTCGCAAAGGTGCCCCAGAGACTCAGCAGCAGCCCAAGCCAGATGAGCGGAAGGGTGATGGAGTCGGGCAGCAGCTTGTGGTCAAAATCGATCATGCTCAGCGTAATCAGCGCCCAGGTGAGGAGCAGTGCTGCAGCGGTCTGGCCGCTGACGCCAAAGTGCCAGGCTACCGTTACTGACAGCAGGGCAGTGAGCAGTTCAATCAGCGGGTACCGGATGGAGATGGCGGCACCACAACCAGAGCAGCGCCCTCTTAGAAAGAGATAGCTGATAACGGGGATATTCTCGATGGCTCTGATCTGATGGTTGCAGTGTGGGCAGCGTGAGCGGGGCCTGCTCAGCGTCAGCGGGGGTTTCTCATCGGCGTTATCTGTCTGCTGCCCCAGAAACTCCAGGCATTGAGCCCGCCAATCCTGCTCCATCATGATCGGCAGGCGGTGGATGACGACATTTAAAAAACTGCCCACAATCAGCCCCAGCAGGCCAACATATATAAAAAACACCAGGGGGTTGCCTTGCAGGTAGTCAATAAAACTCATGGGTTTTGGGGCTGGCCTGGTGGATCGGAATGATGAATATTAGCTAATCACCTGACCCATCTGAAAGATCGGCAGATACATTGCGATAACCAGCCCGCCAACCAGCACCCCCAGAACCGCCATGATGAGCGGCTCCAACAGGCTGCTGAGCGCATCCACTGCGTTGTCCACCTCCTCCTCGTAGAAATCAGCCACCTTGGCCAGCATGTCATCTACAGAGCCGGACTCCTCACCAATGGCAACCATCTGAATCACCATGTGCGGAAAGAGGTTTTGCTGCTTCATCGCCAGCTGCATGGTTTGGCCGGTTGCGACATCCTCGCGCATACGCAGAACCGCCTCGCCATAGACGATGTTGCCGGTGGCACCGGCCACTGATTCCAGCGCCTCCACCAGCGGAACGCCCGCAGCAAACATGGTGGAGGTGGTGCGGGCAAACCGGGCGATAGCGGCTTTATGAATGATGACGCCGAAGACGGGTGCTTTTAGCAGAGCCTTATCCAGAAGGTGGCGAAATTTACGGGATCTTTTGTACAGGTTACCTAGAAAAAAGCCGGTACCCCCCAGCGCCAGCAGGATAATCAACCAATACTCCTGCACAAATTCAGAGAGGTTGACGACCATGCGGGTAAAGGCGGGCAGATCAGCCCCAAACCCTGAAAAGAGGGACTCAAACTGTGGCACGACAAAGATCAGCAGGATGGTGGTGACGATGAAGGCAACGACCATTACCGCAGTAGGGTAGAACAGCGCCTTCTTTATCTTGCCCTTGATCGCCTCGGTTTTCTCTTTGTAGGTGGCGATTTTATCCAGCAATATCTCCAGCACACCGGCCCGCTCACCGGCCTCTACCAGATTGCAGAACAGGTCATCGAACTGGAGCGGGTGTTTGGCCAGGGCTGGAGCCAGCGCCGTACCCCCTTCGATGTCGGCTTTGATGCTCAGCAGCAGATCCTGCATGCTGGGGTTGTTGTGGCCGCGACCAACGATGTCAAAAGATTGCACCAGAGGCACGCCGGCAGACATCATGGTAGAGAGCTGGCGGCTGAATATCGAAATATCCGCTGCTGTAATGGGTTTTTTTCTGGCAGAGAAGAGGGGGGCGGCTTTTTTCTTGACCTTGGTTGGCGCGATACCCTGGCGGCGCAGCTCTGCGCGCACCAGCGCCATACTGGCGGCTCGGGTCTCGCCCTTTACCCGGTTCCCGCGCTTGTCGGCACCCTCCCAGACGAAGATATGAGCCTTGGGTGCTTTGGGTGTCTTCGTTGCTTTTGCTGCTTTTGCCGCCATAGAATCTACTCTCTTGTTACGCGGTTAACCTCTTCGAGGCTGGTGACACCCAGACTGACCTTGTTGAGACCGGATCGGCGCAGATCCTGAACACCCTCCTCTCTGGCCAGATCAGCCAGCTGCATGGCATTGCCGCCCTCCATGATCATACGTCCCATCGCCTCTGAAACGGGCATGACTTGAAACAGGCCGACCCGTCCTTTATAACCTTTGCTACAGTGGTCGCACTCTGGCCCGGCCTTGTAGATATTGAGCCTGGGCAGCTCCTCTTCCGTAAAGCCCTCGTCCAGCAAGGCCTCTTTGGGGACATCATCGGGAACCTTGCAGTGTTCACACAGGCGGCGGGCCAGGCGCTGGGCCATGATGAGCAGTACAGAGGAGGCGATATTAAAGGGGGGGACGCCCATGTTGGCCAGCCGGGTCAATGTCTGAGGCGCGTCATTGGTGTGCAGGGTGGAGAGCACCAGGTGGCCGGTTTGAGCGGCCTTTACTGCAATCTCAGCGGTTTCAAGGTCGCGTATCTCGCCGACCATCACAATATCCGGATCCTGACGCAGAAAGGCCTTTAGTGCTTTGGCGAAGGTCAGGCCAGCGGCTGTGTTCATGTTGACCTGATTGATGCCGGGAACCTGGATCTCCACCGGGTCTTCAGCGGTAGAGATGTTGATCTCAGGCGTGTTCAGCAGGTTGAGGCCGGTATAGAGCGAGACCGTTTTACCACTGCCCGTTGGCCCGGTTACCAGCACCATGCCATAGGGTTTGTGGATGGCGGTCAAAAAGTCCTCCTGCTGTTTCTTCTCGAAGCCAAGCGCCTCGATGCCGATCTGTGCGCTGGCGGGGTCGAGGATACGCAGTACAATCTTCTCTCCATAGAGGGTGGGGCAGGTGCTTACACGAAAATCGATGGAGCGGTTTTTGGACAGCACCATGCGGATGCGCCCATCCTGAGGCACCCGGCGTTCTGCGATATTCATGCGTGACATCACCTTGACCCGGGCTATCAGGCGGGCTGCGATATTGATCGGGGGAGAGGCCACCTCGCGCAGCATGCCATCCTGACGATAGCGGACGCGAAATGTCTTTTCATAAGGCTCAAGATGTATGTCGGAGGCACCCGCGTTGATGGCATCCAGCAGCACCTTGTTGACGAAGCGAACGACCGGCGCTTCATCGACATCCAGATCTCCCTCTTTCGGCGCCTCATCTTCCGCTGCCGAGATGTCCAGGTTGTCCAGATCGGCATCCATCAGATCCGACATGCTGGTGTCCTGTGCCTCCAGCGTCTGCTCGATATAGCGGCTTAGCTTGTCCTCTTCTACAATCACCGCCTCAGAGCCGAGGCCGGTGTTGAATTTGATCTCATCCAGCCCCTGGTGATTTGTGGGGTCTGCAACGGCAAGAAACAGCCGGGTGCCACGTTTGAAGATCGGTAGCACCCGGTGTGTGCGCAGCAGCTTCTCCTCTACCAGCTCGACTGGGGCGGACTCGGT
>JALSJZ010000033.1 GCA_026989135.1 Sedimenticola sp.
CTGGTTTGAGTCAGGTTTTTTCATTATTTGAGGCGAATATTGGGCATATTTAACAAAAATAATGGAAGAATCTGGCCAGATCTAGCTTTTCCTCATTGTGCTTTCTATTCTCGGACAGGCTCCCAGGCAGGAATATGTTGATGAATACGTTTGACCTGGGCCTGCTCCCTTCGGGGCATCTGCACTGCTTCCCGTCAACAGCGGACAATACAACAGATAAAACCTCCCGCCCTGCCGCCATCGGTAAGGCATTTGCACGCAGTGTGGGCGAAGGCCTGTTTGCCCTGGCGGCCAGAAAAAGTGGCGCTGACCTCTCCCCATCACTGCAATACTGGCGCAGCTTTGCCTGTAAATATCTGAGTGAACGCTGCCTGCTGCCGCAGACAGATCCGCAACAACCTGAACCTGTTGAGCCGTTCAGCGCCACAGAAACCATGCCACTGCTTCTGAGCGCGCCACCGATGCGCGGTGCTGAGTACCTCTCTGCATCGGTGCTGCAGGATATTCGATCCTTGCTGGACAGTTGGGTATGCGAACAGATAAAAACTGTCGGAGGGCTTGATACGCTACTCGCCAAAAAGGCACCACAGTGGCATCAGGTAGGTCGCGTCTGCTTCCATCTGGCAGAGAACAAAAATGACCCCGACTATCCCTTTGCCTTTATGGCAACCTACGCCCCGGAACTCTCCGAGCAGGGTCGCATCCGTTATCAGCCCCTCAGCCGCGCTCTACAGGAGTATGCCGGTGCAAAAAATAAAAAGGCGTTGATCCGTCTGCTTTCACCGGTGCAACTCGCCGCGGAATCCAGCCCCGTAATCAAGGGTTTGGTGGAGAGCGGCGATATCTATCATCCCCTGGCCTGGTCGCCGGGGGAGGCCTATGCCTTTCTTAAAGATACGCCAAAGTATGAGCAGTGCGGCCTAGTGGTTCGGTTGCCTGACTGGTGGAAAAAAAGAACCAGACCGCGTGCTGGTGTTACCATTGGTGATAAAAAGAAAAACAGCCTCAACAGTGATTCGCTGCTGGATTTCAAACTGCATATCGCCCTGGGCGAAGAGCCACTCAGCAAGGCCGATCTGAAAAAACTGATGGCCGCAGGCGATGGCCTGGTGTTTATGAAAGGGCAGTGGGTTGAAGTAGACCAGGAGAAGCTAAACGAAGCCCTGGCTCATTGGGAGATGGTGGAGACAGAGGCGGCCAGCGGCGGCCTCACCTTTGCGGAGGGGATGCGGTTGTTGGCCGGTGCCCCTGCTGATCTGAAGAAGGATGCCCTGGAAGAGAGCCAGGAGTGGTCTTTTGTGCAACCCGGCAAATGGCTGGCCTCACAGCTGGAGGCATTGCGCTCTCCCGATCAGATGAAGGCCATCAATCCGGGTAAGGCGCTCAAAGCGACCCTTCGCCCCTATCAACAGGCGGGGGTGAACTGGTTGTGGCTGCTCTCCCAGCTTGGTTTGGGCGCCTGTCTGGCGGATGACATGGGGCTGGGGAAAACCATGCAGGTGATCTCACTGCTGCTGGCGCTAAAAAAGAGGCGGAGTGACAGACCCTCCCTGCTGGTGCTGCCTGCCTCACTGATTGGCAACTGGAAAATGGAGCTTGAGCAGTTTGCCCCCTCGCTGCGCTGCCTGTTCATACACAGCTCCCAGCTCAACAAAAAAGCGCTGGATGCCCTGGCAGACGAGCCTGCCGTCTTGCAGGGTGTCGATCTGGTGCTGACCACCTATGGCACCCTGATGCGCCAGGAGTGGCTGCAACAACAGAAGTGGCGACTGCTGGTGCTGGATGAGGCTCAGGCGATCAAAAACCCGACTGCCCGGCAGAGCAAGGCGGTAAAAACACTCCAGGCTGAATCCCGTATCGCCCTGACCGGCACACCGGTGGAGAATCGGCTATCTGATCTCTGGTCGCTGTTCGATTTTCTAAATCCGGGTCTGCTGGGGTCAGCCACGCGATTCAAGGGATTTGTGAAATCGCTCTCTGTGCGGGAGAGTGATCAATATGCGCCACTGCGCAATCTGGTAAGCCCCTATATTCTGCGCCGCCTCAAGACGGATCGCTCCATCATCAGCGACCTGCCGGAGAAGACGGAAGTTCCCGCCTACTGTGGGTTGAGCAGAGTCCAGGCCGCGCAATATCAGCAGGCCGTCACCCAGATGGCGCAAGCCATTGAGAACCTTGAGGGCATAAAGCGTCGGGGGCTGGTGCTCTCCTATCTGATGCGTTTTAAACAGATCTGCAATCACCCCTCACAACTGCTGGGGGATGGTGAGTATGATCCGAAAAAGAGCGGGAAATTTCAGCGTCTGGCTGAACTCTGCGAAGAGATCGCCTCACGCCAGGAGAAGCTGCTGCTGTTTACCCAGTTCCGCGAAATGACTGCGCCACTGGCCGACTTTCTGGCACAGCAGTTTGGCCAGCCCGGCCTGGTGCTGCATGGCGGCACTGCCGTCAAGCAGCGGCAAAAACTGGTGGAACGGTTCCAGCATGAAGAGGGGCCACCCTTCTTCATTCTATCGCTCAAGGCAGGTGGAACCGGCCTCAATCTGACCCAGGCATCCCACGTCATCCATTTTGATCGCTGGTGGAACCCGGCGGTAGAAAACCAGGCCACAGACCGCGCCTTTCGCATCGGCCAGAAGAAAAACGTACTGGTGCATAAATTTATTTGCCAGGGAACGGTAGAAGAGAAGATAGATGCCTTGATCAGCGAAAAAATGGCGCTGGCCAATGATCTGCTGGAAGGCGGAGCAGAGAGACTGCTTACCGAGATGGATGACAAGGCACTGCTTAATCTGGTATCACTCGACATTGAGAGAACCCAAGTGTGATCAAGTGTGATAGGTGAAACAATATGAGTTATGGCTATGGTGGATATGCTCCCTACGTGTCGGTCGCAAAGCGGCGCGCCAAGGCGGCCAAAGAGATGAAAAAGCTGGCAAAGAAAGGGAAGAAGATTGAACCCATCGAGGTTCAGGGGCGGAAGATTGCCCGCACATTCTGGGGTGAAGCCTGGTGCAAACACCTGGAGAAATTCAGTGATTATGATAATCGCCTGCCAAGGGGACGAACCTATGTGCGTAATGGTTCGGTCTGCCATCTGGCTATCTCAAAAGGCAAGGTCGAGGCCATCGTCAGTGGTTCATCGCTCTATAAAATCAACATCAACATCACTCCGCTCTCTGCCAACAAGTGGAAAAACCTGCGCAAACAGTGCGCCGGGCAGATCGGCTCCATGCTGGAGCTATTGCAGGGACGTTTTTCCGATAACGTCATGGAGATAGTGACCGATCAAAACAGCGGGCTATTCCCCAAACCCAGTGAGATAAAGCTCGCCTGTGACTGTCCGGACTGGGCCGGGATGTGCAAACATATTGCCGCCGTCCTGTATGGCGTGGGTGCCAGACTGGATCATCAGCCGGAGCTGCTTTTTCTGCTGCGCAATGTTGATCATGAAGAGCTGATATCGGCAGAGCTGGATATACAGGCAGCTACTGCAGGAAAGGGAAAACAGCGGCGGTTGGCCGGGGCAGATCTTTCCGACCTGTTTGGTGTGGATATGGAAGAGAAACCTCTCGGCAAAAAGAAGGTTGCCAGTAAAAAAGTCAGCAAAAAAACCAGTAAGAAAGCCAGCAAGAAAGTAGCCAAGAAGCAGCTGGCTGTATCGAATAAAAAAGCAGTGGCTGTGAAGAAAAAGAGAAGGGCATTCACCCCAACAGCAGCCGCGGTAGCCAGACTACGCAAGCGGTTCAAGATGAACAGATCGCAGTTTGCCAAACTGGTTGGTGTAAGCCCACCTGCGGTGGCCAACTGGGAAAACGGCAGTGGCAAGCTCAACCTCCGCCAACGCACCGGGGATGCACTTACCAAAGTGGCTGAACTTACACCGGAGCAGGCTATAAGAAAAGCAAAGCGTATTCGGTAAAC
>JALSJZ010000034.1 GCA_026989135.1 Sedimenticola sp.
TTCTGTAGCAGGATAGGCTGAGAGGCCGCAGCTGCGGCCTCTCAGGCAGTTGATAGCCTAACTTACCTCATTTAAAGCAATTCCCAGTGCCGCAGCCACACCCTTGCCGTAATCCGGGTCTGCCTTTAAGCAGTTACTGATATGGCGCTTCTGAATCTGGATAGAGGCACCACCCACTGAACGGGCGGTATTGTCAAATAACAGCTGCTGCTGCTCTGGACTCATCAGCCGGAACAGGTTGCCTGGCTGGGAGTAGTAGTCATCATCTTCACGGTGATCCCAGTGGTCGGCTGCCCCCTCTGTTGCCAGTGGTGGCTCTTTGAAATCCGGCTGTTCTTGCCACTCTTTCAGGCTGTTTGGCTCATAACCCTTGGTACTGCCGTAGTTACCATCAACACGCATGGCACCATCACGGTGATAACCATGCACAGGGCAACGTGGTGCATTTACAGGGATATGGGCATGGTTAACCCCCAGTCTGTAACGCTGTGCATCACCATAGGAGAAGAGGCGACCCTGCAGCATTTTATCGGGAGAGAAGCCAATGCCAGGTACAATATTTGCCGGATTAAATGCTGACTGCTCGACCTCTGCAAAGTAGTTATCAGGATTGCGGTTGAGCTCCAGCACGCCCACATCCATCAAAGGATAATCAGCGTGTGGCCAGACCTTGGTCAGATCAAACGGATTGATGTGATAGGCATTGGCCTCTGCTTCTGGCATCACCTGCACCTTGAGTTCCCAGCGGGGGAAGTCGCCACTCTCGATACTTTCGTACAGATCTCTCTGTGAGCTTTCACGATCCTGACTGATCAGCTCGGCAGACTCCTGATCCGTCAGGTTTTCAATGCCCTGCATGCACCTGAAGTGAAACTTGACCCAAAAGCGTTCATTTTTGGCATTGATAAGGCTGAACGTATGGCTGCCAAAACCATGCATATGCCGATAGGATTTAGGGATGCCGCGATCACTCATCACAATGGTGATTTGATGCAGCGCCTCTGGCAGCAGTGTCCAGAAATCCCAATTATTATCGGCACTTCGAAGGTTGGTACGAGGGTCGCGCTTGACGGCATGGTTTAAGTCAGGGAATTTCAGTGGATCACGCAGGAAGAAGACCGGCGTGTTGTTACCGACCAGATCCCAGTTGCCCTCTTCGGTGTAGAATTTGACCGCAAAGCCCCGGATATCGCGCTCAGCATCGGCAGCGCCTCGCTCCCCGGCCACGGTGGAAAAGCGTAGAAACAGATCGGTTTTTTTGCCCACCTCAGAAAAAATACTGGCCTTTGTATACTGGCTTATATCGTGTGTAACGGTGAAGGTGCCGTAGGCGGCAGAACCCTTTGCATGCATCCTGCGCTCAGGAATAACCTCACGATCAAAGTGTGCCAGCTTCTCTAAAAACCATACATCCTGCAACAGCGCGGGGCCACGAGCCCCCGCAGTCATTATATTTTGATTGTCGGCAACAGGTGCCCCGTTTGTTGAAGTCAAACCATGTTTTTTGGTCATTTCATTATCCTCAGATTAAAGATGTTGTATCTAAATCCAGTACCACAATGACTCTTTAACAATGGTAGATCATTCAAAAGGCACTGGCGGTGGTGTTACGTGAACATTGGTGGCGCGATAGATAATGATGAAGCAGGGGGCTGAAAA
>JALSJZ010000035.1 GCA_026989135.1 Sedimenticola sp.
ACCGCCTCTATGTCCCGCTGCTGCTGTTCAGCATCTTCGGGCTGGTGGTGCTGGTGGTGATGATCACCGTACAGCTGGTGCGGCTGGTGCGCCAGTATCGGCGCAAAAAGATGGGCTCTCGCCTCACCGTGCGCATGGTGCTGCTGTTTGTGCTGCTCTCGCTGACACCGCTCTCGGTGGTCTACTACTACTCGCTCGATTTCCTGCTGCGGGGGATCGACAGCTGGTTCGATGTGCAGATCGATCAGACCATGGATGATGTGCTGGAGCTGAGTCAGGCCTCACTCGACCTGCATAAACGCGAGCGGCTGAAGCGCACCGAGCAGGCGATGAGCAAGATGGTGGATACCTCTGAAGTGGCCATGGGGCTGAGCCTGGATGCGTTGAGAGAGCAGTACGGTGCCTCCGAGATGTCGCTGCTGGGCTTCTCCGGACGGTTGATCGCCTCCAGCCATGAGAACCCCACCATACTGGTTCCGACACCAACAGATAACTACATTGTGCAGCAGGTGCGGCAGGGTGAACACTATGTCGGGCTGATCACGCAGAACGGAGATGACAATCTGTCGGTGCAGGTCGTGGTGCCGCACAGCCAGGGGCGCACCATTCTGCTGCAGGCCATCTACCCCACCTCGACCAACATTGCGATATTGAGCGAGAAGGTGCAGGCAGCCTACTCCCACTATAAAGAGCTGGCCTATCTGCGCCAATCACTCAAGTTCAGCTTTACGCTGAGCCTCTCGCTGGTGCTGCTGTTCAGCATGCTGACGGCGGTCTGGGTCGCCTTTTTGACCGCCCGGCAGCTGGCCCGGCCGATTGCCAACATTGCGGAAGGCACCCATGCCGTCACCCAGGGCAACTATGATCTGCAACTGCCGGTGCCCAAATGGCGGGATGAGTTGGGGTTTCTGGTGGAGTCCTTCAATACCATGACCCGCCATATTGCCCAGTCCAGGGATGAGACCGCCCGCAGCCAGCGCCAGGCCGAGTCGCAACGCGCCTATCTTGAGACAGTGCTGGGGCGGCTCTCATCCGGCGTCATGGCGGTGGATCGGGAGCTTGCCCTGCGCACCGCAAATCTGGCAGCACACAGCATACTGCAGGTTGACCTTGACCAGTTTAGAGGCCGTCCGCTGAAGGATCTGGCCTCGGTCTCCAGCCGGATGCAACAGTTTGTCGATACCATCCTCGAACCGCTCTCCGCTGAAAGGGGTGAATGGCGTGAAGAGATCACCCTGTTTGATGATGAGGGGCGGCAGGTGTTGCTCTGCCGCAGTACCCCACTGTCACAACCGGATGGTGAACAGTCGGGTCAGGTGCTGGTGTTTGACGACATCACCGCCCTGATCAAGGCGCAGCGTGATGCGGCCTGGGGTGAGGTGGCGCGGCGACTGGCGCATGAGATCAAGAACCCGCTCACCCCGATCCAGCTTTCGGCCGAGCGTCTGCGGCATAAATTCCTGAAAAAGATGGATGAGCCGGATGCCAGGGTGATGGATCGGGCGACCCACACCATTGTGCAGCAGGTAGAGGCGATGAAGCAGATGGTCAACGCCTTCTCGGATTTTGCCCGCCCGCCCGACATGAAGGCCTGCCAAGTGGCGTTCGATACCCTGGTTGCCGAGGTGATGGATCTCTACCACAACAATGCTACCGGGGTGGATCTGTCGTGGCGGCTGAATGCCCCGCAGGCGCAGGTTGAGGCCGACCCGGTACGCCTGCGCCAAGTGGTGCATAATCTGGTGAAGAATGCACAAGAGGCGGTGGCCGGGGTCGAAGGGGCCAGGGTAGAGATCAGCAGTCAGGAAAAAATGGTGGGGGAGTGCCGTTTTGTAGAGCTACGGGTCATGGATAACGGCCCAGGCTTTGATGCCGGAATGCTGGGGCAGATCTTTGAGCCTTATGTAACGACCAAGGTCAAAGGGACAGGGCTTGGGCTGGCAATCGTCAAAAAGATTATAGAGGAGCATGGCGGCATGATCCGTGCCGAAAACCGTGCACAAGGGGGGGGCTGCATTGTATTGCGGCTGCCGATATTGGGTGAGCGTCTCTGTCTGATCAACGATGCCGCCCCCACAACTGAAGATAAAAATGAGGAGTAATGCCGCATGAGCGGTTCCTATATTCTGGTGGTGGATGATGAGCCGGACATTCGCCAGCTGGTGAAGGAGATCCTGGAGGATGAAGGGTATCAGGTGGCTGTGGCCGAGGATGGCATCGCCGCCCGCCAGGCACTGCGTGACCGGCGACCTGACCTGCTGCTGCTGGACATCTGGATGCCGGATCTGGATGGCATCAGCCTGCTCAAAGAGCTGGCAGAGGGTGATGGCCTGCCCTGCCCGGTGGTGATGATGTCGGGTCACGGCACGGTGGAGACGGCAGTGGAGGCGACCCGGCTGGGCGCCTATGATTTTCTGGAGAAGCCGCTCTCGCTGGCCAAACTGCTGCTGACCACAGAGCGTGCGCTGGAGGTGGATAAGCTTCAGCAGGAGAATGTCGGGCTGCGCCGTCAGGTTCAGCACACCCAGGAGCCGGTGGGCAAGAGCCCGGTGATGCAGCGCATGCGCGAGCAGGTCAAGCGCATTGCCCAGCACGACACCTGGGTGCTGATCAGCGGCGAGCCGGGCAGTGGCCGGGAGACCTTTGCCCGCTACCTGCACAGCCAGAGCGCCCGCAGTGAGCGCCCCTTTGTCGACCTGGGCGTCTCCTCCATCACCCAGGGCAATGAGGCGCGTGAGCTGTTTGGCAGTGAAGAGAGTGGACGGATTCACTACGGCAGCCTGGAGCAGGCGCGCGGTGGCACCCTGTTTTTGAATGAGGTGGGGGATATGGGGCTGGAGGCGCAGTCAAAACTGCTGGGGGCGCTGGAGACCGGCTCCTTCCTGCGGGTGGGCGGCAGTGACCCGGTAGAGATTGACGTGCGCATCATTGCCGCCACCCAGCGTAATCTGGAGGAGGAGGTGCGTGCGGGTCGCTTTCGGGAGGATCTCTTCTACCATCTCAACGTGGTTCCGTTGCAGATACCGCCACTGCGGGAGCATCGGGAGGATGTCCCGGAGCTGCTCAACTACTATATCGACTTCTATGTGGCGCGTGAAAAACTCCCCTATCGCCATTTTGATATGGCGGCGCAGAACTTTCTGCGCAACCACATCTGGCATGGCAATATCCGGGAGCTGAAAAATCTGGTACAACGGCTGCTCATTCTGGGCACAACCGGCGACATTGCTGTCGATGAGGTAGAGTCGGCGATGGGGATATGGGAGCAGACATCGGGTGGCGGGGTTGTGGTGCCACTCTCATTTGACCTCCCCCTGCGGGAGGCGCGAGAGCAGTTTGAAAAGAGCTATCTGGAGTATCAGCTGAAGCAGCATGCAGGCAGCGTGACAAAGGCGGCGCAGGCGGCCGGCATGGAGCGCACCCACCTCTACCGCAAACTGCGGGCGCTGGGCGTAGAGATAAAAGACCGGAAATAAATCATGAAGATCATAATCCTTGGAGCCGGTCAGGTTGGCTCTTCCGTAGCAAACAGCCTGGCCAGTGAGTCAAACGACATCACCGTGGTCGACCTCAATGCCCAGCTGTTGGGCGAAATGCAAGATCGCCTGGATCTGCGCACGGTGCAGGGACACGCCTCGCACCCGGATGTGCTGCGCCGGGCAGGGGCAGATGATGCGGATATGATCATCGCCGTCACCAACAGTGATGAGACCAATATGGTCGCCTGTCAGATCGCCTGGACGCTGTTTCACACCCCCACCAAGATCGCCCGTGTGCGTGAGCTGGGTTATCTTAACTACCCGCATCTGTTTACCCATGATGCACTGCCGGTTGATGTGCTGATCAGTCCGGAGCAGCTGGTGACCGACTATATTCAGCGTCTGATTGAGCACCCCGGTGCACTGCAGGTGCTGGACTTTGCGGGTGGACGGGTACGGCTGGTGGCGATTCGGGCGGTCACGGGCGGGCCGCTGGTAGGGCATGAACTCTCTGCCCTGGCAGAGCACATGCCGGGAACCGAGGCGCGGGTCGCTGCGATCTACCGGCAGGGTCAGGCGATATCCCCAGAGGGCAATACCGTTATCGAAGCGGATGATGAGGTCTTCTTTATCGCTGCCGCCTCCAATATCAAAGCGGTAATGAATGAGTTGCGGCGGCAGGAGAAGCCCTTCAAACGTCTGATCTTTGCCGGTGGTGGCAGTATCGGGCGACGCCTCTGTGCCGCACTGGAGGACAAATACCGGGTCAAGCTGATTGAGCATAATGCGGCCAATGCCAAGTGCGTGGCCGAGGAGCTGGAGAAGACCATCGTACTGCGCGGTGATGCGGCCGATGAGGAGCTGCTGCTGGAGGAGAATATTGAGGATACGGACGTCTTTTGCGCCGTAACCAATGATGATGAGGCCAATATCCTCTCTGCCATGCTGGCCAAGCGCCTCGGTGCGCGCAAGGTGATGGCACTGATCAACCGGGGAGCCTATGTGGATCTGGTGGAGAACACCTCGGTGGACATTGCCATCTCGCCGCAGCAGGCGACCATGGGCAGCCTGCTGACCCACATCCGCCGGGGTGATGTGGCCAATGTCCATGCCCTGCGCCGTGGCGCGGCAGAGGCAATTGAGGCGATTGCCCACGGTGATAAAAACTCCTCCAAAGTGGTCGGGCGCACCATTGAAGAGATCAAGCTGCCAAAAGGAACCAGCATCGGTGCCGTGGTGCGCGGTGAAGAGGTGCTGATCGCCCACCACGATACACTGATCGAACCCGAGGATCATGTCATCCTGTTTCTGGTGGATAAGCGGCAGATCCCGGAAGTGGAGCGACTGTTCCAGGTGGGCGTGACCTTTCTTTAGGGCTCTCTTATGTCTGCGCTGCTGTTCCGATTGAGAAATGTGCCTGATGATGAGGCGGAAGAGATCCGCCAGCTGCTGGCCGATCATGCCATTAAGTTTTATGAGACCTCAGCCGGAAACTGGGGGATCTCCTTTGCCGGGATCTGGGTAAAGGATAAGGCGCAGCTGGCACCGGCCAAGGCGCTGATCGAAACCTACCAAAAGGAGCGGCAGATCAGGGTTCGGGCAGAGTACGAGCAACAGCTTAGCGAGGGCAGCCAGCGGCGGATGCTGGATGTGATAAAGGAGAACCCGATCCGCTTTCTTATCTATGTGGCGATTATCGCACTGGTGCTGACCCTTTCGATAAAACCGTTTTTGGATCTTGCAGGCAGCTGATGGCCGACAACCTACAATAGTCATGAGCCGCTTTCCCGGCTAAACTCCCACTCCCTGCTAAATGTGAGCAGACACTCAACGACTATGGGCTGAAAGTCGCTTAGTATTGTGCATCATCACTTATGAATGATTGCTATTAATCTACAGAAATCCACATTAAACCTAGATTCCGCAGTTGACCGCTATGAGGATAGATCAACATATTGATATGCATAATGTTTTATGCCTTTATCCAACTCACCTGCTGGGTGAACTACGCTACGGGGCGGATTGCACGCTTGCGGCGGCGTATGGCCGTGTTGCAACTCCTTGGAATAGAACAACTATTCTACGTCGTTGCGCCTTTCCATACACCCCCGCAAGCGCACACTCCACCCCGTCCAACTGCAGATTCTAGGTTAAATTTAACTCTTTTCGACACAGAGACCACGGAGAA
>JALSJZ010000036.1 GCA_026989135.1 Sedimenticola sp.
CCTGACCCTGACAGTCTTTACCTTGGCAACCGTTTGAACCCTGTTGCCATTGTCACCACCGAGGCGATATCTGAGGCAGAGGCGGATGAGATTGAGAGAGACCCCGACAGGGTTGACCTCATCATTCGCTTCAAAGATATCAAAGCCATCCTGGGGCTGGTGGAGCGCCCGGATGCCGATGTGGTGCAGCTGCTACTGGAGAACCTGGTGCAGATTACGGGTAACTTTGGCCATATGTTCAAATTTGGTGCTATTGGAAAGAGCGCCCAAACGACCCTGATCGGCTCAGATTAAAGTGACCCAGCAGGCCCTTGTCTTTGATATCAAGCGGGGCAGCAGCGAAGATGGCCCAGGCATTCGCACCACCGTATTTTTCAAGGGCTGCCCACTGGCCTGTCTCTGGTGTCAAAACCCTGAAGGGATCAGCCGAGAACAGGAGCTTGACCTGAATGGCAATGAGGTGGGCTTCTGGATCACGCTGGAGGAGCTGCTCTACCGGGTCAGGCAGGACAAACCCTTTTATGACTCCAGTGGTGGTGGTATTACCCTATCAGGTGGTGAACCCACCCTACAGCCGGTATTCATTCATCATTTTTTAAAGGCACTAAAGGCAGACGGCATACACACCGCAATCGAAACCTGTGGCCTGTTCAGATATGAGCGTTTTAAAGAGGAGATCCTCCCCTATCTGGATCTCATCTATTATGACCTGAAACTGTTTGATGACTTCCAAAGCAGACGCTATACAGGTAGCTCAAACAAGACTGTTCTGGAAAACTTTACACGCCTGATCGCTGAGGCAAAGGTGCCGGTTATACCCAGGATACCGCTTATCCCCGGCATCACCGATACAGAACAAAACCTTTCCGGCATTGCAGATTTTCTCCGCACGCATGGGGTAGATAATTGCACCCTGATGCCATACAACCCCATGTGGCAGGACAAGCTGAAACAGCTGGGAAAAACAGCTGCGTATCACCGTGATCGTTTTTTATCACCCGAGGAAGAGAAGAGCAGCATCAAGCATTTTCAAAAAGCCCAATAAAGGAGGGACGTATCATGCAGATTGATTTTCACCATGCCGCAACCTATGTCATAGCCCGTTATGCAAATTTTGGCCACCGTGAAGCGGCCCTCGTTGCTTATTGCGCCCAGTATGTTGACGATGCTACCAACGCCGGCACCATCAGCTTCAGCAACGGTGCCCTGTACACCCGCATCGCCTCCGCCCATGGCATGCTCGACTACCGAAACTTCGACAAACTGGCCAACCACCACTGCTGGATTCCCTTTCACTTCCTGCCTGGCAATGGTGGCAAGCCCATGGGAGAAAATCCAGGCGGTACCTTTATCCAAAAGATCATCTGCCGACCCAACAGCCACATTGCCCAGGATATGGTGCGCACCTGTATCCTTGACCAGGATCAGCTCTATGGCCTGCACCGCCTTGGGGTGACCATGCACGTCTACGCCGACACCTGGGCGCATCAGGGCTTTGCCGGAGTCAACCACAAGGTCAATGATATTCGTGCTCTCGATGATCAGGACAACCCGGATGAGGGTTTTCTGGATCGTCTGAAGGACTACTTTGGCGACCGCTTTGACCGGGCGGCGAGTGAGTTTGTCGGTGATGCACTGCCGCTGGGTCACGGTGCTGCCCTCAGCTACCCGGATATGCCCTACCTGGAATGGAGCTACCGGGATGCTGATGGCAACAAGGTGAAGCGTGATAACCCCACGGCATTTCTGGAGGCGGCAGAGCAGATGTGCATCGCCATGCAGCGCTATCGGGTAAGAAACCCAGATGCCAATGTGCCGGGGCTGCCTGAAGAGGGGCGCAAAAAGATCGACTCCCTGCTGCGCGATATTACTGAGACAAAGGGAGAAGAGCGGCACAAGCAGTGGCTCCAGCATATTCACGAGGGCTTTTTTGGCTTCCCGGCGGTCAAGCTGGAGTATCGTGCCAAGAGCGTAGGTTCATGGAAATATGAGGCCACAGGTACTCGCCGCCACAAGGATAAAAGCAGCGACAGCTTCGAGTACCACCCCTCTTTTCTCGGCAGTGACTGGAAGCTGTTTCATGATGCGATCTGGGCGCACCGCTTCGATCTGATCCATGACATCCTGCCACGTTATGGCATCTGTGCCGCATAAGGGACTACAGACTGCTCCTGCTGAGGCTTATCCAGGCAGGGGCGGTTTGGTCAGCATCCTGTTAGGTGCTTATTTGTAATGTGACTGCGGTAATGATGTTTGACAAACCCCAAGGCAAGAGCCAAGGTCTAGTCATTCTAGTCAAAATGTTTGAGCGAAATCATGAAAGACAATACATGGCAATTACAGGAAGCAAAGAGCAAATTTAGCCAACTGGTTGAGAATGCTATGCACAAAGAACCACAAATCGTTACAAAACATGGAGACAAAGCAGTCGTAGTACTGTCGTTTGAAGAATACATAAAAATTACAAAACCCAAAACGGATCTGGTGGAATTCCTAAGAAACTCCCCTCTTGCAGAAATCGGTCTTGATATAACAAGAAATAAAGATATGCCAAGAGAGATTGATCTATGAAATACCTTTTGGATACCTGTGTCATCTCTGAAGTTGTGAAACAAAAACCAGATAAAAAAGTAATACTATGGCTACAGAAACAAGAAGAGGAAAACCTCTACCTAAGTGTGCTCACATTTGGAGAAATTGAAAAAGGCATTGAAAAATCGGCTAATGAAGGTAGAAAAAAGAGATTGAGGCTTTGGGTTGAGGAGGATTTAAAGCAGCGATTTGGGGGCAGAATACTTCCAATAAATATGCAAGTCACATCTAGGTGGGGAGAGGTGCAGGAGAAATCAGAAATAACAGGTAAGCCACTACCAGCAATTGATGGGTTAATAGCCGTTACAGGTCTAGTAAATAACTGTGTTGTAGTCACGCAAAATATCTCAGACATGCAGCAAAGCTCAGTAGAGCTGTTTAATCCTTGGGGTAGTAATGCATAAGCCTGATGAGGTGGTGAAAAAAATTATCGTATTTTTTGAAACCGAAATAAAAAATGAGTTTTCTGAGTTTGATAACGGAGAGCCTCTTTTCGAAAAAGCATATTTTATTGAGAGCATTGGTTAGTAAATGAGAGCCTGTCATAGTGGCAAGCAGCAGTTATCAAGCCCCATTTTTTTGATAAATTGCCGGTTATGGGCGGCATTTGCATCACAATGTTTACAAGCCACCTCATAGGATGAAATGTGTAAATTCGCAATATTAACGGTTTTTCTGGTGGTTCAGGGATGCACCTCTGTTCATATATATGAACAAGAAGGAGGAGTGCGCACAGAGCAGGGCATTGGCGTGTTGAATATATCTTTTCCAGAAAAACAATCGGGTTTAATGATTGAAACTGAAGGGCTGGGTATTACCAGAATCGGCAACAGCATGACCATTGGTTATCTCAAACAGAAAACGGCTTTATTGGATGAATCCTGCCGTATTGTCTTTTGGATTGAAGATGAAGCCCAAGCTCAAGAAATCATAAAGCTTCTTGATACAGTGGATGGTGGTTGTGTTATCAACAACATGAGAAGGAGGGATAAAGATGAATAGAGTAGCCATAGTTATTGGTATGGTAGCAATAACCGGTGTGCTTACAGGATGTGGCAGCACACTACCGTTAATATTTGCTGACAAGACCTCTGTTGGTATAGATATTTCAGGCTCGGAACAGGGCGTTGATTTAGTGCTGGGGTTTAAAACAAAAAGTGTATCCATTATCCCGGTTGCGGTTAGAAAGAAAGATAAGGATGGGAATGTTACTGAAATCATTCCAGTTCAGGCTGAAGATGGTGAAAAGAGGGATGCGTATTCAACATTCGGTAACTTTACGGTTGATACACAAGGGGGAACCACAGCAGCCTCGGTTGGTTTAGGCCGGTTTTTTGCAACAGGTGTTGCCGCGCAAAATATAGCAACTGAACTGGGCAAAGCAATGGTTGAAAAAGCAAAAAAATAGGAGGTGCTTGCAAAACTCCTGAGACTGCTCCTGGCAAGGCAAAAATTTGCGAAAAAGCGGAGTTTACATGCAGTAAATGAGCATTTTGAGCCGATTTTTAACGCCGCCAGGGGCTGTCTCAGGAGTTTTGCAAGTACCTCATAGGTAAAAATAGAGCGCATCAACAGCTGATGTTATGCAAAAAAACAGATTGATCAGGGGAGCATTAAAATGTCCAATTCAGCATCTGTAGTACCCGTAAAGATTGATACGCCAACAGAGGCCAGTAAAGACCCATTGCGAATAATGATTGAGATTGCTGAAAACAAGAATCTTTCAGATGAAGATAAAATGAATCTGATCGCACACTCGAAGGATCGCTTCACAAACAGAAGGCGTCTGGCCTTTATTGCGCTATATGCGCTGGTTGGCTCATTGGGGATGCTGTTTCTGGCTGCATTTATGGATGGGTTAGGTGGCTCAAGTATTCTCCAGGCTATATCTGGAAATGAGACGCTGTTTACATGGATTGCGGGCTTTTTAACCTCCATTGTTGCAGCCTATTACGGCGTTACGGCCTGGCGCCCTGCAAGTTAAATATACAGGGGTGGCAGTTTTGCCACCCCTTCCATAAAGGCCAGCTAATCCAGGGTATCCAGCTTGATGGCCAGGCGGTGGCGCTGCCAGTCATCATCCAACAGCAAAAAGTAGCCAAAGAGCTGATACTTGTACTCAGCCGGATCAACGGATGAGTGAAAGGGGAGATTAAGCTGGGTGGCATAGATAAGCTGACCAAGGAACAGGCCATCGGCGATCTCCACCAGCTCATCCAGGCAGTAGCCAATGGGTGCAGGCCCACCGATCATTGGGTAGCGGTAGTGGAACTGGAATACCTCTTTCTTGTTATCGCTGCCGCTGTTCATTGGCAGGATGGATTCCTGGCCTGCGGCGCCAAGGAAGATATAGCCCTGCCTTACAAAAGGTGATGGCCCGCTATTGGCTGATGCCTGCACCGCCGGGTCAAGAGGCCCGTAGTTCATATCTGCAATACGCATCAAGGGATCGGCCGCCAAAACACGCGAGTCTTGCAGGTTATTACCAAACATCCACTTTTCATCTGCTTGCTCTGTCCAGAATGCCTTCTCTTCGGCAAGCATGCCGTTGTCCCATGAGCCATTTTTCAGATAAGGGGCATAGCGTGCTTCATCTTTCCAGAAGTGCTCCTGGTTTTTGAGCAGTGCCTTGTAGTGGGGGGCACTGGCGAGATGGTATTTCAGCTCTTTTGTACGCGCTGGATAACGCCTGGCAAGGTCATCACTCTCATCGAGCAGCATGGAGAGTTTACGACCACTGACTCTCTCAAAGGATTTACCTGCCCAGGGGAAGATGTATTTGCCGATGCTGCGCCACATCTCATTGAGCAGATTGGGGGCGTTGCTCTCTGACTCTGCACGCGCAGCCAGTATGCTGGGAAACAGATGTTCATCACGGGTCTCTGCATTGGGGTCAGGGCGAAAATTCTCACCAAAACCACAGTGCAGATTAAGATTGGCGCCATAATAGTAATCAAGCCCTGTTAATGGCTCCTCTGCCCCGTACCACTCCCGCTTTTCATCGCCATCGATGCGGGTGTTGTAGGCTCCCGCTTTCTTGCGTTGAAACAGGCCATCTTTGATGGTTGGTGCCACTCCACATCGGAACAGACGATTCAGCTTTTCAAAGTGCTTAAGATTATCCTCATCCTGTGTCTGGGCGGTGATCTCATCACTGATGCGTTTTAACATCTGCAGAACTGATTCACCCTCTTGCAACAGTTCGGCAACCTGCTCGTTGTCCCCGCTCTTGGGTGACGGCTCCAGGATGAGTGTGGTGAACTTCTCTTGTAGCGCAGTATTTGATTTCCAGCCATCACTTGCACCTGATGCTGGCTGGCTTACAGTTGGTTGCTCCTGCTGATCATAGCCCAGCTCCACATAGCCACTCTCACCGGGACGAGGCCGCAGTTGGGGGAAGGCACCCTCTGCATAGATCTGTCTGGCATAGGTGGGATCCATCATGAGGAAGAAGCCGTTGTTTTGATAGCCGTAATCGACCTCTTCTGATGTGCCTCTACGGGAGAAGAAACGCTCGTAGAAACTTAGTGGGCGGTGTGGCTCATACTCTTTGCCAAGCTGGTGTATTTCGCCATCTTTTTCAAATGTTGAAAAGGCGTAATTCTTACTGGCAAAGACCAGTTGACCCAAATAGATGCCTTCACCAATCTGCACGAGCTCATCCACCAATCGGGTCATGGGATAAGCAGGTTCCAACCGTGGCCAGCGGTAGTTAAGCTGGTAGACCGCCTTGCCCTGCATCTCGGGTACAACAGAGCTGCCCATCTCTGCCAGAAAAAGCCCGCCTGTCATGCTGTAGGGGACATTGATCTCCCGCTCTGCATTCTCTGCGGTCAAACGGCTGTCGAAGATCTCTGGTTTGGCCAGTGTGGGGCGCTCCCTGAGTCGCCACATCTTGGTTAAAGCGGGCAACCCTAAACCTTGAATCAGATTGGGATTGGGTGGTTCCCGAAAATAGTTTCTGCCTATGCGAGTGGTAGAGCTGTTGTAGGCAGCCAATGCTTCAGGGTCATCCTTGGTTTTGTAGGCCACGACATCCCGTGATACAGCCTCAAAAGTCTTTCCCATCCAGAGGCCGGTGTCGGAGAAGGTCAGATTCCATGCGGTTGCCATCCATTCGATATTGGCGATGGCTGAGCGATCATGCCCAAGCTCTCTTGCCGTCTCCCTGAAATAGTCGCTGTCACGAATAGATACGGTACTGCCGATCATCGGGCCATCCAGAGGGGCAGCCTTGCCGGCCATGAACAGTGCGGATAATTTCTGGTGTACCTCATCCCACTGCTGCCGTTTGCAGTTGTCAGCCAGAATCTGTTGATAGCCACCCAACAAAGCAAACATATCGCCTTTGAGATCTTTGCTCAGAATCTCATCCAGGGTCTTGGCAAGTCTGCTTCTCTCACTGTCAGATGTGGGGGAGAAATGGTCAGTGCTTAAATATTGTGTCATGGTCAGCCTCCTATATCTTAAGTCCCTTTCGATTTCCTGAACCAATGGTCAGGCTCTTATTCGTAATGGAAAAGTCTTTCACTGCTGGAACACACCTCTAACGACATGCTTTTTATTGGCAATTGGCAATGAAGCATGCAACGTATAGCATCTGTTTGTTAATGGAACTATACAGTATATGTTGCGCTCAAAAAGCAGCAGCTTTTTGATGGTTAAATACTATTCTGGTTTTCTGCTCAAGGAACCAGCTCCCCGATGAGCCGACTGATCATTGGGCTGCTGTTTGCCAGGGTCAGAGTGAGCAGCAGGAGCAGCCCTGAGCCAAAGTGCCAGAGGATTCTGAAACCGGTTTGCCACCGGGTGTGAGAAGCTATATTGGGATCTCTTGTAATGTAGCGGATATTGTCTGCCCCGACCTTGAACAGCAGCCGGAATGTAAACCCAAGGGCGAGGTAGAGACGTGCAGCCCATGAGGCAGGAAACTCTGGCTCTCTCCCCTCTGGCAGCTCTTCCAGGGGCAGGGGCTCGTAGCCTTTTGGCGGGTTTGACTCGCTGTCTGCCGGTGGGGTGACTCGAGCCAGCAGGCGGCCTCCAGCCGCCACAGCTATTGCCGAGATCAGCCAGCAGGTGAGGGCAATCAGCGTGATGCGGCCAAGCTTGGTGCCATACCCTGTCGGCCAGCCCCAGATGAGCCACTCCCCGTAGTGAACAAGACGCTGGCCAGCGGCATCGAGAAAGGCCGGTATATCTTTTAGCAGTGATGGCAGCTTTGTGGAGACATCCTCGGTGAAGCGCTGATGCGCCAGATAGTAGCTTGCATCAAGTGCGCCTGCGGTGTCCCCAACGGCCTTGAGCCGTGCATGCAGTGCGGCCAGTACCTTTGCGTCTGGCTTGGCAGCAAGCAGTGCCGAGCCAAGCTCGCGCCAATAGAGTTGCAGGGCAGGGAAGTATGCGTCGCTCAATATGAGTGGGCCTTCTGAGTGAACCCCGCCGAAATCAGTGAAAATATTGCCCAGATTTGCATTGCTGAAGGTGGCACCGGCGGCACCAAAGCGTGCGTTGACGAAGCTGGTCTCGCCTCGGAACTCGGTGAACTCGAACTGTGCAGAGCTGAACTTGCAGCCGCGAAAATCGGCCCGCTCGGCAAACAGGGTCAGGTTGTCGCGGTTGCCGAAGTCTGCCCTGCCGATGTTACAGAAACGAAACTCGGCATCGCCCTTGAAGTGTACGTTGCGAAATGAGACCCCGGAGCGCATCTGCACATTGAGAAAGCTTGCATCCTGCTCGAAGGCTGAGGCCTGAAATTTCACTGCGCTGTGAAAGATTGTGTTGTTGAACAGTGCCGGGCCTTCGAAGATAACGTCCGAGAAGCTCGTGGCTTTTCTTGGCGGGTCGTCGATGCCGAACTCCGATGCCAAAAATTCAACCCTCCCCCGGAAGGTGGAGTCGCCAAAGCTGGCCCGGCGGCGAAACTTAACCTTGTGAAATCTTGCATCTGAATCGTACCTGTTGCCATCAAACCGGCTGATGCCCTGGATCTCGCACCCCCTTACGGTGAGCGGGGCAGACCAGACGGAGTTTCGCAGGATCAGGCTTGGCAAAATGCACGCCTCGAACAGGACTGTATCTTCAAACAGCGCCCCCTCGATTCGAAGGCTACGCTGGAATCCTGAGCCGATCAGCCGAACCGGGCCTTTAAATCGAACATTGTTGATCTGAAAGGTCTCGAAGGCGGGTGAAGCATCACTGAGTTTGGAGAGATCGACCCCGCCAATGATTGTCACCGAGGAGAGCAGGCCCGTCGAGCGCAGCTGGTGGTATGCCTCTTGGGCAGTGATCTGCTCTGGCTCCGTGCTGTGAGCAGAGGTGCAGGTGAGGACAGCGGCCAGGGCGATGATGGATATGTGCCCTGCTGTGCCTGTGGGCTGTTTTTTCCATCTTCGCAGAAGGCTGTACAGCGCCATGCAGATGCCCGGCTTTTTTAGCTCTCGTGGCAAAACTCCTCCATAGGTTTGTGCTGTAGCAGTCGAACGGTGACCCCTGAGATCATGCCGATCTCCTCGTGGGTGAACGTGACTCCTGTGCTGCTGCCGGTCTTGTTTATGCTCTGCACAGAGGAGAGCTTCAGTTCGGAGAGGTCTCTCTTATTGGGTGAAGATGGGGGGCAAAGCTGTTTGCGCAGCTGTGAGAAGAGTGCTCTCTCGATCTGGCGCACCCGGTAGTCGAGAGAGGCTCGGGTAAGATGGCTGCCGGAGCTCAGGATATCGTCGATTGTTTCGGAGAGTTCAAACTCCAGGTCTTTTGCGGTGTAGGAATCCAGCGCTTCATAGTAGTCACGGAAGGCTTCGTTGAAGCTCTGGCTGTTGATGATGGTTGCCGGGTCGCTGGCAAGAACCGAAATCGGGAGCAGTATAAGTGCAGCCGCAGCTACCCAAGGGTCTGGTTGATATCTGTCAGGTCTGCTGTGGTGCAGGGAACGGGTGTGGTTGGTCATCGCTCTATTTGCGGTACCTGGTTCTCAGGTTCCTGCACTCCTGGGTCAGTAGCAACTCAAACATGGCAATGTCGCTGTCCGTGCTGGGTGGCTCGTTGTAGTAAAAGCTGTAGGGCGATTGCGCCAGACGCCCCAGCGAGCGCGATGCCCTCCGGATGTTGGCAGGATGGCTCTTGGGGAAGAATGTTTGCACGGAACCCCGGCCCGAACCCTCTCTTTTTGCGCGCAGTTCCTGGTAGATCTCTGGCCCGAACATCATGCGCAGGGCGTTCAATATATTCTGACTCTCTGTGGCATAGAGCGCTTCGACCGTCTGCTCTCCCATGCTGTAGATAATATACCAGTGCGCCCCCAGCTCGTAACGCAGGCGTTGTATGGTGAGTAGACCTTCCGGGAACAGCACCTGGCTGAGGATGGAGGCAGCGAAATCATCGGCCTTCTGCTCAATCTGCTGTTGCCGTTGGTACTTCTTATCGACGAGGCTGTCACATGCCCAGTGCATATCCTTGTCCTGTTTGCTCTTGAAGCGCATCGGCCTGCGCCTTTTTGTAGCGTTGTCAGCCCCGAGATAGATATGACCTATCTCGTGAGCCAGCACAAATGCGGCTGCACCGGAAGCCAGCATGACCCACTTGTCCGTATCCTCGGCGTTATCCAGCGCAGGGTTTATTGCTGGATCCCAGAGTTGTCTGAATGCATCGACTCCGCGGGCTTTCACAGCGGCAACCCCAATGGATGTGGAGATGCCCTGCTCACTGAACAGAATCGCCACTGTAATCAGTGATTTGAACAGCCCTGTATCGACGAACAGGATGCCGGTCTCCTCATCTGCCATGGCGTTACCCTGGAGGCTGTGTTTGGCGAGATTGATGCCGAATGCTGCCAGTATGTTCTTTTCGGGAAGGCGGGAGGCGTCGATCATGTAGATATTTACATTGCCGGGAACGTATGGTCGGTTGACACCGTAGCCGGGCCAGCGTTGTGCGGCTGTAATGAGGGTGCCGGTCAGTTCAGTGATGGCGTCGAGCATGTAGTTCTCCAGCAATCCCTGCTGGTGCAGAACACCATATATTGCGGAACCCTTGCTGGAAGCGGAAGTATCGGCGCTATGAGCACTGGTGCTGAGCAACAAGCCCAGCGTGATACTTGCTAACAGTTGTCTGACCATTTGACCTCCCCGGTTGTTTCAACTGGCAGGTGGAGAAAGAGTCGATAGCCAGATCGACATGCCACCGAGCATTGTCTCCGGCAGCCGCTCCTGTACCTACCGATCATAAACACTCATGACTTGCCCCTTTATGAATTTAGTTCCCAACCCCTATAAATTAAGTATAGATAATTTTTTGCGTAACTATCTGCTCACCCTTGAAGCCTGTCATTTTCGCGCTAAAAAATGATTATTTACGTTTGTAGATGCACATCGCCTAAAGCGCCTGCTTTTGCCTTGAGCTGATGGATTTTAGAGGTGCCAAGAAGCGGCCTTAATGTGGCAAGGTGAGGGTGATCTTTGCACCACCCAATTTGCTTTTGCTGATTTTAAGTCTCCCCCGGTAGAGATGGATGATCTCATGGGCGGCGCTTAGCCCGATACCTTGCCCGGGCTGCTGTTCATCGGCACGTTGGCCGCGCTTCAGTACGCTACCGATTTTATCCGCAGCAATACCTGAGCCATCATCTTCAATGCAGATGATTAGCGTCTCTCCAGCTTGCGTAGTGCTGATGCTTACCTGGGTTTTACCGTATTTATAGGCGTTTTCCAGCAGGTTGCCGAGGATCTCCATCAGGTCGCCTTCCGTACCCCAAAAGTGCGCTTGCTCTTCGATTGAGATGCTGTGTGTGATGCCCTTGTCCTGATAGAGTTTATCCAGTGCCTGAAGGATTTTGGGGATCAATGGCGCTATGGGGATGGCCTTGGTCAGCGGGGTTTGTCCCGTGGCCGATGCCCTTTGCAGCTGATGCTGTACGATCTCATTCATGCGGGGGAGCTGCTCTTTCAGTGTTGCCTGGAGCTGCCCGCCCTCTTGGGATTCTGCTGCGCCCTGTAGTACGGCCAACGGGGTTTTAAGGCTGTGTGCCAGATCTCCCAGGCTGTTTCGGTAGCGCTCTTGACTTGCCTGGCTGTGGTGAAGAAGTGAGTTGATGTTCCCGGTCAGCCGTTGCAGCTCACTGGGGTAGCCACCGGAGAGTCTCTCTGCTTTACCGCTTTCGATGCGGCGCAGCTCCCGAGTAACGGTGCGCAGTGGCTTGAGCCCCCAGTGCAGCACCATACCTTGAGCCAGTAACAGTAGCAGTGCAACGCCACCCAGCCAGCCCCACAGGGTGGTGCGGAAATCTTTGATCTGGCTCAGTAATGGGGCAGCAGCGCCTCCAACAGCCAGGGTGTATATCTGTTCAGCACCGTTTTTATCCTCCCAGATTATGCTGAGGTTGAGGGTATAGAGGTTTGTCTCGTGGGTTGGTTTTTGATAGTGCCACTCCCCTGGGGGGCTGTTTTGTATGAGGTTCAGGGATCGTCCTACCAGTGAAGCAGATCGCCACTGGTAGTTGCCGGCTTCACCTGTTACCTGGGCATAGAGGCCGGAGTCTGGGTTGGAGAGCCGTGGATCAGGTAGCGAGTGTGGCAGCCGCATGCGACCCTGTTCATCTTCGTCTGCTGCTGCCAGCAGGGCATAGATCTGCCCTTGCAGCTGCTTCTGTAGCGCACCCTCTGCACTCTCACGATAAGCCTGATCCAGCGCCCAGCCGGTAAGCCCAAGGAAGGCGGCCAGTATCAGTGAGGCGGCGCAAACCAGGCGAAGGTGGAGGGAGAGCGGCTTACGTTTCACCGGTCGCTATCGGCTGCAAGGTAAAACGGTAACCCCTTCCTCGCAGGGTTTCGATAGGTTTAAGCCGGCCTTCCGGGTCAAGCTTGCGGCGCAGGCGACCCACAAAAACCTCCAGCACATTGCTGTCCCGATCAAAATCCTGATCATAGATATGCTCTGTCAGCTCAGTTTTAGAGATCACTTTGCCGCTGTGTAGCATCAGGTACTCCAGCACTCGATATTCATAACTGGTCAGCTCTACCGTTGAACCGCTGTTTTGAACGATCTGGGTGCTGGTGTCCAGAGTGATGGTGCCACATTGAATAAGCGGGCTGCTCCACCCTGCAGCACGACGCACCAGGGCATTGAGCCGGGCCAGTAACTCCTCCCGGTGGAAGGGTTTGACCAGGTAGTCGTCGGCTCCGGCTTCCAGCCCCTCTACCTTGTCTTGCCAGTTGCCACGCGCAGTCAGGATCAGGATAGGGAATCGTCTGTTGGCACTGCGCAGGCGACGGATAAGTTCAATGCCGGAGAGTTTGGGCAGGCCAAGATCAATAATGGCCAGATCCAGCGGATACTCCAGGCCATGAAAAAGCCCGGCTTCACCATCTTCTGCAACATCTACAGAGTATCCCTTGGTAACCAGCTGTGCTTTTAGCTGCTGCCTGAGGGTAGGCTCATCTTCAACAATCAGCACCCGCATCAGTGTCGCCTTTTGAAAGGTGGTTGTCTTCCCTTTTTACCGGCTCTCAGCTGAAAACGCTGCACCCGGCCATCCTTGGTGAGCACCCTGATCTGGTGAGTGCGTTCTCCATTGCTGCGCGCAGTCTTCGCAGAGAGTATGCGCCCATGGGTCTGCGCCCTGATTTTAGAGACTGCCTCATCCAGGGTGAAGCCATTCTTGTCCTTATAATCTTCTGCTGAGGTTGTCCCAAAGAGTGGGCTGCACAGCAGGGAGAGTATAAGAATATATGGCTTCAGACTCACGGTATTTTCCTTACATATTAAATGGTTAGAAGTCGTCGTGGAGAGGGGTTACCCTGACCCGGACTTTGAGGCGTTTTCCAGGGTGGTGCTGGGTGCGTGTCCAGAACCTGTTGCCTTTGTAGCGGTATTTTACACGATAGCCAACAACCTCCTCTCTGGACTCGTAACGATTGGTGGTTTCACAGATCTCTCTCTGCCCCCTGTGACTGCGGTCTGACTGTTTGCTGAAGCCATAACCATCATGACTGAGATCGCGCCCAATGGAGAGTCCAAGCAGGGTGCCTGCAGCAGTCATCACCTTTTTGCCACTGCCATGACCAAACTGATTACCGATTACACCACCGATGATCCCTCCAGCGATGGTGCCAGTGTAGGAGTCATGCCGGTTGTCAGTCTGGTGGCGGTTATGTCGAAGAGGTTTGCTCCAGCAGCGCTCTTCAGGAATAGAGACCGTAACGGTTTCATAGATGGGTTCTACATCCAGCACCTTGGCAGTATCAATATAGCTGCCTCTTCCAGTGCCGGCAGAGACCTGGGTGGTGAGCAGGGTGCTTAATGCAATGGCTATTGCGGCATGTTGTTTTTTCATGCGGGTTCTCCCGTTTTATCCGATGTGACAGATGATTTTTCTCTGTCTTCAATTTCAGATTAGCGGGGGAAGGCTGAACGTTAGCTGAACCGGTGTGGGGCTGGAGCAGAGGAGCCAAAATAATACTTGACAAAAATACTCAGAAATAATAACCTACCAACATACTCAATTATTACTTTTGCAAATGGAGAGACGATTATGATTATTCAAAACATTCTTTTGCTGCTCCCCGCCATCCAGGTTGGTATTGTTGTTGCCGCTATTACATATGTCGGCTACCAGCTGGTTTCTTACACCATTGCCCGCCTGACAGGCAAGAAGTTCTCGTAATGGTTTAACCTGAAAAATCTGTGCTGGAGGTAGTACCTATTTCCCCCCTGGTAGCTCCTACAGATCGCCTTTAATGGCGTTTTATAGCAAAGCAAAAACAGCGTTTTTGCTTTGCTTTTTTTTTTTGCCACAGCAAAATAATCGGCAAGCATTTTCCACAAAGCAAACAAAAATAGAGCAACCCTGATCAGGGTTGCTCTATTTAAATGGGTGCCTCTGTTTCGAGGCTCAGCCAATAGATCAGCTGCTAAAGTGTCGCTGAACCTTGGTGAATATGTGAGAGATCATAAAGTAACCAGAGGCGGCTATAGCTGCGGCAGCAATGGCAACCTGAATGGCCGGGATTAACATCATAATAGATTCGATTTGCATAAGGGTAGCTCCAGAAAGTTAATAACCAAGTATGAAGGTAGGTTATCTCTATAATGTATTTATGTCAACTAATGTTAGCGATTATTACCATATACAACCATATATTCTGCTGCATAAAAAAATGCGGTCTTCAGCCGTGGTGCTGGTAGAGATGTTGCAGAAGGCCAGGGCATGAGCAACAGTGATGCAACCCCGGGCGTTTTTAAGGATAATTGCCTCTCTGCATTTTAAATAACAGGTAAAAAAATATGCGCATCGGACAAGGTTATGATGCTCACCGCTTCGCGGCTGGTCGGCGGCTGGTGTTGGGTGGGGTTGAGGTAGAGCATGATTTGGGGCTTGCGGCGCACTCTGATGGCGATGTGCTGATCCATGCACTGTGTGATGCCCTGCTGGGTGCTGCGGGGCAGGGTGATATTGGTCGCCATTTTCCGGATAGCAGTGAAGATTTTAAGGATATTGATAGCCGCATTCTGCTGTGTAGGGTGGTGGATCTACTGCACGGAATGGGGCTGAAGGTGCGTAATATGGACTGCACCATTGTGGCGCAGGCACCTAAACTTGCACCGCATATTCCCACTATGCAGAAGCATCTCGCCGCTGATCTTCAGGTTGCTGAATCTCAGGTCAATATCAAGGCCACGACCACTGAGGGCATGGGGTTTGCCGGACGAGGGGAGGGTATTGCCAGCTATGCCGTGGTTCTTTTGGATGAACAGCAAAGTTTATTGATTGATTGACAAACATCTGGTTAGCTATACCCTGTGGCGTACCGGAATATCTACGCTGTTGCGCCCCGCCTAAAGCGCCTGCTGTTGGTGTCATGCACCCTTACAAGCCTACACCCCGCTCCGTCCAGCTGTGGATTTCAGAATTATGGCGCTCATAGTATTTTTAAAGAGAGGTAACTGTTGAATATTGGCTGTCATCTGATTATTGAGTGCCAGGGCCAGCATGCCCATCTTAATGAGCAAGCGCTGGAGGCGCTGCTTGTGCGTGCTGCTAAAGCAGGTGGTGCCTCTGTGCTACAGGCTCATTTTCATCCCTTTGGTGCAGGAAGGGGGATCACCGGGGTGGTGCTGTTGGCTGAATCGCACATTACGGTGCATACCTGGCCCGAGCACGATTATGCCGCCTTCGATGTGTTTATGTGCGGTGACTGCAAGCCATTACAGGCTGCTGAGAAAATCACTGCGGCCTGTCCGGATGCTGTGACTTCGGTAAGAAGCATTGACCGTGGTCTGCCTTTTAATGCAGCGGGTGTTGTACCAAATCCTCCAGTTGCTTCTACTTGTCCTGATGCCTTTGGCGTTGGGTAAAATGATGATACAAAACTCATGATGATCTATGGGAGAGCTATGAGAATTATCTCGATGATTGGCATCCTCTTGCTTGTCCAGTTGGGGCTAAGCGGGTGTGCTTCAGATAAAGAGTTGTGGCAAAAGTCGCTTCAGGCAGAGGCATCTGAAGCTGCCGCTGAACTAAAGCGGCTTACCGTCAAAATCAACAACCAGTCTATTCGAAATGTTAAGTTGCTGAAATCTTATGCGGAGGTGGTGAAGAGGGATTCGCCGGATTTAGCTGCAATTGTTGATGCATTGGCAATGGATGCAACAACAAATGGCCCCATTGTCAAAGGGTTGAAAGAGCGACTGGAGAGCGCAAGCAAGGCGATCCCCCAAGCTGTTAAGGGCGGTAAGCAAGCTGTGGCTCAGCTGCAACAGGAGTTTAATGCCATTCAGGTGGCGGCAGACCCGGCGCTGTTTGGCATGATGCTGACCGACCCCATCAATGTGCTGGCTGATATGTCCAATGGAAAGCTGGCGCGTGTGGAGGCGATGAGTAAAGAGGCCGCCCTTCGGGTCAATAAGAGTGGCGACTACGGGCCGGGCAGCCAGTTGGTTGGTAATCCCAATTATGGCCAATGGAAGGAGAACAGTCAGGGGCGCTCCTTCTGGGAGTGGTATGGCATGTATGCCATGTTCAGCAATTTGTTTCGCTCCCCCATCTACTACGGCAACTGGGCCGGTAATCGTGGATATAGCTACTACAGTGATTATGGGCGCAACTACTACACCTCGCCATCACAGCGTAAGAAACAGCAGGCTCAGGTGACCAAAGCAAAACAGAAATTTCAAAAAAGCGGCAAGTCGTTCAAGAGTCCTTATGCCAAAACCAGGGCAGGAGCATCGGCCACAGCCAAGCGAAGCTCTATTAAATCGGCCAATAAATTTTCGAGCAAAAGCAAACGCAGCAACTTTAAAACACCGAGCAAGTTTGCCAGAAGTCGTTCCAATCAATCAACTGCACGCAGTTCATATTCACGCACCAGCCGCAGCTTTAGTGGCGGAAAATAAATTAAGCATCGGAGAAGTAAAATGAATGATGATTTTTCACCATGGCTGACGATCGGCATCCTCTGTATAAACCTGCTCATTGCGGTAGGCGCTATCTGTACATTGCGCTATCTCCAGGGGCTGCTGGCAGGTGTGGATACAACCACTGAGCTGGCAACGCGGGATAACTATGCCTTTGGTATCTCAGTGGCGGGTGGAACCCTGGCGCTGGCCCTGGTGCTGGCGGGTGCCGTCAGCGGAGAGGCAGCTGATGGTTTGCTGGCGGAAGCCTGGAATGTGGCGGCCTATGCCATTGTAGGCATTGTGCTGTTGAAGGTGGGGACTGTCATCAATGATCAGGTGATCTTTCACCAGTTCTCACTGAAACAGCAGGTGCATGAAAACAACATTGCCGCCGGTATTGTGCAGGCAGCTAATTTGATTGCACTGGGTTTGATCATTAATACCATCACCCACTGGGTTGAGACAGACTCATGGATAGGCGTATTTTCAGTGGTTCTGATCTTCTTTGTGGCACAGGTTGTATTGTTGGGTGTCACCTGGCTACGTGGCCGGATATATGCAAAACGGCACAACGGCGAAGTGCTGCAAACTGCACTTGAGAAGGGTAACAGTGCGCTGGCTATCCGTTACATGGGGCATCTTCTGAGCGCGGCCTTTGCGGTTAAGGCGGCCTCTGGTCTGCTGGCCTATAAATCCTTTGGGTTGATTGGCTTAAGCTTTAACTGGCTGTTTGTGGCGCTGGTAATCGCCGTTCTTATCAGTGGGCTTGCGGCACTTGCTCGTCGTGCCGTACTGCTTAATATCGATGTGGTTGAAGAGGTGGATGAGCAGCAGAATATCGGCGTAGCCTCTATTGAGGCCACGCTGTTTATCGCCATAGGGCTGATCGTGAGTTCCCTGCTTGGATAAAGCAGCCCAGCTGCCTTCCCGGCAGCTGTTTGGACATGATCTGCTACTGATTGGCGGTATGCTGATCCTGGCAGGGTGTGGGCTGATCTATCAATATCTGCTGGCTCATTATGCGGGACGCATCCTTGGCGCGGTAGAAACCACCATCTACGCCATGATCGGCATCATGATCGTGGCAATGGGCGTTGGTGCCTTTCTGGCGCGCTGGATCAAATGCCCCTTTACCGGCTTTGCCTGGCTTGAAGTTGGTATCGGCCTGCTGGGTGCCTGCTCTATTCTGTTGATGGCGGGGATGATCGCCTTCACCTACACCCTGCCCGAATGGTTGCAGCAGATCTATGGACTACACCCCTCGATCACCACCGATGGCGGTTTTATCACGCTGTTGCAAAACCTCGCCTTCTACACCCCTTTTGTTGCCGGATTTATATTGGGAACCATGATCGGCATGGAGATTCCACTGATCGCACGAATTCGTGAGCAGATCCACGGCAGGCATCTGGCGCATAACGTCGGCACCATCTATGGTGCAGACTACATTGGTGCAGGCATTGGCGCAGCGATCTGGGTGGGGTTCTGCCTCAATATCCCCATCATGGTGGCAGCGGTAGGAACTGCTGCGGTTAACCTGCTGATAGGGTTGGGTTTTCTCTGGCGTTATCAATCAGAGATTACCCGGCCTGTCTGGTTGTGGGCGGCACATGCCGGGTTGGCTGTTGTATTAGCCGTGCTGGCCTTTAGCGGCAGCGGGTGGGTTTTGCAGATGAACTACACCCTATTCAAAGACACCCCCATCTATAGCAAGGTGACCCCCTACCAACATATTACGCTGACCCGCCGCCATGTAGGACAGGGGCTGCCAAGCCTGCTGAGCCTCTATATTAATGGGCGGCTACAGTTCTCCAGCAGCGATGAGAACATCTACCACAGTTATCTGACCTATCCTGCGCTGCTTGCCTCTGCCCGACATGATCAGGTGCTAGTGATCGGTGGTGGCGATGGCATGGCGGTGCGGGATATCCTGCGCTGGAATCCCAAGCAGGTTACCCTGATCGAGCTGGATGAGGCCATGGTTAACCTCTTCAAGGGGGACGATCCTGAACTGCCTGCTGATATCAGACAGACCCTGCTGGATCTCAATCAGAATGCCTTTAATGACCCAAGGGTCAGTATCATTGTCGGTGATGCCTTTATCGAGGTAGAGCGGCTGGTTACTGAGCAACGCCATTTTGATACGATTATTATTGACCTGCCCGACCCCAGTCACCCTGATCTGAACAAACTCTACTCAGACTTTTTTTACGCCCGGCTGAAAGAGCTGCTTTCGGGTGATGGCGCGATTGCAGTACAGTCAACATCCCCCTATCATGCAAAAAAAGCCTTTATTTCTATTGGTAAAACCATGCAGGCCGCAGGCTATAAAACCGAGCAGTATCACACCAATGTGCCGACCTTTGGGGAGTGGGGCTGGACCATTGGCACCATCTGGGGGCTGACAGCATCACAACGGATTGCCCAGATTAAAGAGCTGCCGGTGGCCAATGGGTGGCTCTCAAAGGAGGCGCTGGAGGCGGCATTTATTTTTGCACCGTCCTACTTTGAAGATACTGAAAATATTGAGATAAATCGCTTGGGAAGTCACCAGGTTTATCAGTACCACTACCAGGCCTGGGCGAAACAGGATGGCGTTTTTTTCGCAAACCAGGAAAATTAGATTTGACGCATGTCATAATATGACATATCTTCTACCGCAGTTGCCATATTATGGCGGCCAACATGACACGGGAGTACAGTATGACCATTACGCTTGAAGAGCTGGCATTTAGACTAAACGACCATACTACAGATGAGGGGACATCCTTTGATGCCCTGCTGCTGGAGAATGGCGTGCTAGAGGTTGTCTGTTCAAATAATGATGAGTTTCCAATCCATCTGGCACTGACCGAAACACAACTACTGGCGGTTACTCCGCTGTTTAATGTGGCAGAGGTGGTTGCTGATGAGGTCGATAATCTCAACAAAATGCTACTGCAACTTGCTCCAGCTGTACCGCTTAGTGCTTTTGGCCTGCAAGATGATACCTACATCCTGTTTGGTGCCATCGCCCTGGGTACACATTTTGAAATCATTGTTCATGAATTGGAAGTTCAGGCAGAAAACACCATTGATGTGTTAGATGCCATCCAATCATTACTCGCATAACCAGAGGTTTTTTATGAGTATTTTAAAAGATATTTTTACCGCCATACGCGGTGGTGCCAGCGAAGCGGGTGAGGCCATTGTTGATGCCAACGCCATACGCATTCTTGAGCAGGAGATTCGTGATGCAGAGACTGCCATCGCTAAAGCCAAACAGAGCCTGACCCGGTTGAAAGGCTCTGAAATCAAATTAAAACGTGAAATCAATAGCCTGAACAGAGACTATGATGACTACGAAGCCAAGGCCATTGAGGCGTTGAATGCGGGTCAGGAGTCACTGGCTGAAGAGGTTGCAGAACGGCTGGAAGAGATCGCTGCCGAGCGTGATGATAAGGTGGCTGAGCACAGCTCGCTCCAGAGCGAAGTGAATGCGATTAACAAGCTGGTGCGTTCACGTGAAAAGATCATCCAGAAAAACAAACGTGATCTGGAGAAGGTAAAGACCATAAAGGAGGTGCAAAAGGCAACGACCAGTATCTCTGATAATGTTGCAGCTACCAGCTCCAGCCAGCACCGTGTATCCAAGGCACTGGATCGGGTCAAAGCCAAACAGCAGAACTGGCGTGACAACATGGAAGCGGGTGAATGGATGGACAAACAAGAGCAGGGTGATGACCTTGATGCACGGCTAAAGCAGAGTGGCATTGGCGGCTCTGCGGGTTCCAACAAAAGCTCCATTCTTGAAAAGCTTAAAGCGAAACAGAAAGCAGGTTAATCACATTGATAAGGCGCCGAAAGGCGCCTTTGCCTCTTTATTAGGTGGGTAAATGTTTAAAAAAATCTTCGGTGGTAATGATATGGCTCGGACATTAACTGATCCAAGTCAACTACAGAGTGGTGACATCGTTGCGTTTAAACAGCGCCGCTCCCTGCCAGATGAGCTGCAAGGTCAACAGTTGGAGGTGACCAAAGTAGGCGGCTATCAATATTCTGAGACAGAGATCACCAAAGAGCTGACCCTGCGCAGCGAAGATGACAAAACCTACTACCTTTCGATTGATGATAATGATGGTGATTCGCTGCTCTGCTTCTCTATAAAATTGCCAGAATCAAAATTATTTACCCTGTTTGATGAAAGTGAGTTTTCAGAACTCTGGGGCGATGATTTTGTTACGCTGACGGTAAAAGAGAAGCCAGAAGAGCTGGCAAGCTGGCTTGCTGACAACTACACCCAACGTATGAAAGAGGGTGAAGCCTATTACTACAATCGCGATTGTGGCGGCGTGGTGCCTGAAGATGATGAGGGTGAAGAGCTGCGTTATCACGAATGTGTTGGCAATGTAGATACACGCTGTCTCTCTGTTGAGATATGGGGTGATGGTGATACCGATGTCTCACTGGTGGTGCTCTGTCCCATTGATGTCATAGACGAGATGTGGCCAAGTGAGCAGTAGTGCAAACAACCGATGGGCTAAAGAGAAGAGCGCCCTCAAAAAATTGCAGATGCACTTCACCTTTCAGCAGGATATTCTGCGAAAGATTCGCCATGATGCCGCAGATGCGTCCATAGTCCCCAGCGATATTGTTCGTAAAATCATTGGTCTAACCTATGTAAAAGTACAGCGTCCTCGTATTGGGCTATCCTTCAACAAAGATGAGCTGGCTCAGCTGGCACAGCACTATAATCTGGATGTGGCGGATGAGGCAGCAATTAAACGCCAGGTCATAGAGGAGGTGAATCGGTTTTATAAAACCGGGGATGATTCTCCTTGATCATTTCACACTTGCTGAACAGGCGCTGGAAGCAACGTCATTACAGCAAATACACCCGCCATTACACGCCTGACTTTTCTGTACGTCTGTTAAAGCTGGTCGCCCTGCTGTTTCTGCTTGTCCTTGTTAATACGGCAGGCATGATGTTTTTTGAGGGGCAGTCATTAGGTGATGCATTGTGGATGGGCGTAACAACCATTACCACAGTGGGTTATGGCGATATAAGCCCAAGTACCGCAGGTGGACGTTTAGTTACCGTTGTTTTCCTCTATGCATTGGGGATCTCTATTTTGGCGCATGTTTTTACAGAGTTTATTGAGCATAAATTGTGGGTCAGTGCAGAAAAAAAATATGGCAGATGGAGATGGAATATGAAAGATCATATCCTGATAATAAATACCCCGACTATTGATTCTGATAATTATCTGCGTAAGCTGCTACAGCAGATTAGAGTGACGCCTGCACTGTCTGAATATCCAGTTCAGATATTGACGAACAAATTTCATGATGTGTTGCCAAAAGAGATTGCTGCACTGGGTGTTGTCCACTTTTCGGGCAGTGCCGAGAACTCAGATAATCTGTGTGCGGTAAATGCATCGGATGCAAAATATATCATTGTCATCGCCAGTGATCATGCAGATCCACAATCTGACAGCCTGACCTTTGATGTACTGGATCGTATTCAAGAGATTGGCACCCATGCCATGGTGTTGGCAGAGTCGATCAACGACGACAACAGAAAGCGCCTGCAAAGAGCCGGGGCAAATATTGTGGTGCGTCCCATCCGTGCCTATCCTGGGTTTCTGGTGCGCTCTCTGGTTGCACCCGGAACCGAAGAGGTGCTGGAAGATTTCTTCACCCATGACAATGCCCATATGCACCGTTTTGATCTCTGCTTTCAGGATCAATGCTGGCAGGAGCTGATCTGCCGGTTTGTCACCTCAGGCGCAGGCATACCGATGGCCTATGTGATAGACGGCGAGGTGCGCTGCAACCCAGACCCTACTCAAGTTTGCAGCGGTGATGCCATCATCACCCTGCTCAATGATGGGCAAATCGTAACGGAACAGCAGGTTCAGGCGTGTCTAAATCCATAATACCTGATGCGCTCTACCTGCTGTTGTTGATGTGGGTGGTTCAGGGTGCGCAGAGCTTTCTGGGGGTTGAGCTTGGCAACTACGGTATTCTGCCGCGCACCGTAGAGGGGTTGTGGCAGATCATGCTTGCGCCCTGGATACACCATGGGTTTTGGCATCTGCTGGGTAATTCTGTGCCATTCCTGCTGCTGGGCTGGTTGATTCAAAGCAAAGGGCGGCTGCTGTTTTGGGAGGTGACGCTCCTGCTGGTTATTGTGGGCGGGCTGGGAACCTGGGGTTTTGGTTCAACGGCCTATCATGCGGGTGCCAGTGGTGTCGTATTTGGTTATTGGGCCTATTTGCTGGCGGATGCCTACTATTCGCGTTCGGCCAAGAATATCATTCTGGCAACCGTAACCCTCGCGCTGTATGGCGGGCTCATCATAGGTTTGGCAGACATCAGACCGCATATCTCATGGATTGGACACGCCTCTGGCATGCTGGCCGGCATACTGGTTGCAAAAGTTGCCAATGGGGTAAAGGCAAAATAAGCTCATGCATTACTTTAAACTGCCGAGGAGCCTGTCCGAGAATAGGAGTCATGGTGAGGGGAAGCTGGTTTGAGCCAGATTTTTTCATTATTTGAGGCGAATATTGGGCATATTTAACGAAAATAATGGAGGAATCTGGCCAAATCCAGATTTTCCTCACTGTGGCTCCTATTCTCGGACAGGCTCCGAGGTACTTGCAAAGCACCTCGGCCAGTTCACTATTTCCTTTTTTCGCGCCCATAGACCTCGTCCAGCAAAGCGGTGGCTACCAAGCCATGCGCATCATGGTTTGACATAAATCCATTGACAACTTTTCAAGTCACACCTAAATCCTGCAAGTGATCATACTTGCAGAGTGTAAGCTATTGATTCGTAGAGTGAATGACAACTTTGTGTGTCATCTTTATTGTGATGGCCGAAAAGTTTCATATCGCTATACGGATCAATAGCTTGCGCTATGTGAGTGCGAGTGCTTGCAGGATTTAGGATACGTTAATCCTCCCTTTTTTCCTTTGCCACAGGCTCATGACGTGAGCCTGTGGGTATGTGATAATCCAACCTTATTAACCGTATCGGGCGAACGCGGAAGTTTGCTGGCAATTCTGAGAGGAACCTATGGACGAAAATCGAAAAAAAGCACTTAGCGCGGCACTGAGCCAGATTGAAAAGCAGTTTGGCAAAGGCTCTGTCATGCGCATGGGTGATGCAGGTGCCGTGCGCCAGGTAGAGGTGGTCTCCACAGGTTCCCTGGAGCTGGATATTGCACTGGGTGTGGGCGGCGTCCCGCGTGGTCGCGTGGTTGAGATCTTCGGCCCGGAATCTTCAGGCAAAACAACCCTGACGCTGCATGTTGTCTCCGAGGTGCAGAAACTGGGTGGCACGGCAGCCTTTGTCGATGCGGAGCATGCGCTTGATCCCGGCTATGCAGAGAAGCTCGGTGTCAACATGGATGAACTGCTGGTCTCCCAGCCGGACACAGGTGAGCAGGCGTTGGAGATCACCGATATGCTGGTGCGCTCTGGCGCGGTGGATGTGGTGGTGGTTGATTCCGTTGCCGCCCTGACGCCCAAGGCAGAGATTGAAGGCGACATGGGCGACTCCCACATGGGGCTACAGGCCAGGCTCATGTCGCAGGCGCTGCGTAAACTGACGGCCAATATCCAGCGATCCAACTGCATGGTGATCTTCATCAACCAGATCCGCATGAAGATCGGGGTGATGTTTGGCAACCCGGAGACCACCACCGGCGGAAATGCCCTGAAATTCTACGCCTCTGTCCGCCTGGACATTCGCCGCACCGGTGCCATCAAACGAGGCGATGAGATCGTCGGTAACGAGACGCGGGTAAAGGTTATCAAAAACAAGGTGGCACCGCCGTTCAAGCAGGCCAATTTTGAAATCCTTTATGGCGAAGGAATCTCTCATGAGGGTGAGATCATTGCCCTTGGTGTCAAGCATGAGCTGATCAATAAAGCGGGTGCCTGGTACAGCTATAATGGTGATCGCATCGGCCAGGGCAAAGAAAATGTGCGCAAATTTTTGAAAGAGAACCCGGAGATTGCAGCAGAGATTGAAGCCAAGATTCGAGCTATTGCTTTCCCAGAGGCCAAGGTAGAGAGAGCTGCCACGGAGGAGAAGGTCTGACCCAGCCCACAGAACAGGCGTTGATTGAACAGGCAGCGGTGCGGCTGCTGGCGGGTCGCGAACACTCCCGCATGGAGTTGCGGCGTAAACTCTGTGCCAGATCCTATGCGGATGACGTGGTGGATCAGGTGCTGGATGATCTGACTCGCCGGCAGCTGCTGAGCGATGAACGATTTGCCGAGCAATATATTGCCTCGCGTCAACGGCGGGGGTTTGGATGGGTGCGTATCAAAGGCGAGCTGCGTGAACGCGGCATCAGTGATGAGCTGATCAGTTGCCACTTGAGCCAACAAGATGCAGAGTGGATGGAGGCGCTACAGCGAACCCATGACAAAAAGTTTGGCATCGCGCCGCCGGATACGATAAAGGAGAAGGTTCGCCGGGTCAGATTTCTGGAGTACCGTGGGTTTACAGGAGAGCAGATAAAATGCTTTTTCCTAAGTATTTAACTTGATGAAAAACAACAAATTTCTATGAAAACCAGTGCTGAACTCAGAGAGGCCTTCCTTGATTTCTTCGCCCAGCGAGGGCATGAGATCGTGGCCAGCAGCCCGTTAGTGCCACATAACGACCCCACCCTGCTCTTTACCAACGCAGGCATGGTTCAATTTAAGGACGTTTTCCTGGGACGGGAGAGACGCCCCTATACCACCGCAACCAGCTCACAGCGTTGCGTCCGCGCAGGCGGTAAACATAACGATCTGGAAAATGTCGGCTACACTGCGCGCCACCACACCTTCTTCGAGATGCTGGGCAACTTCAGTTTTGGTGGCTATTTCAAGCGCGAAGCGATCCACTACGCCTGGGAGTTCCTGACCAAAGAGCTGGCGCTGCCTGCGGAGAAGCTCTGGATCACCGTATATGAAGACGATGATGAGGCCGCCGAGATCTGGCTCAATGAGATCGGTATCGACCCTGGCCGCCTGACCCGCCTCGGTGACAAGCCCGGCGGCAAGAAATATGAGAGTGACAACTTCTGGGCCATGGGCGATACCGGCCCCTGCGGCCCCTGCTCAGAGATCTTTTACGACCACGGGCCGGAGGTGGCCGGTGGCCCGCCGGGGACGCCAGAGGAGGATGGGGATCGCTATATCGAGATATGGAACCTCGTCTTCATGCAGTATAACCGCGATGCCGAAGGCATCATGACCCCACTGCCAAAACCCTCGGTGGATACCGGGATGGGGCTGGAGCGTCTGGCTGCAGTATTACAGCATGTGCACAGCAACTACGAGATCGACCTCTTCCGCAGCCTGATCTCGGCTGCTGCTAAAATTACCGGCTGCGTCAACAAAGATGAGAAATCCCTCTGCGTCATTGCAGATCACATCCGCTCCTGCGCCTTTCTGGTGGTGGATGGAGTCACCCCAGGTAACGAAGGGCGGGGCTATGTACTGCGACGCATCATCCGCCGCGCCATCCGGCATGGCTACCGGCTGGGGTGTAACGAACCCTTCTTCTTCCGCCTGGTCGAGCCACTGGCAAAAGAGATGGGGCAGGCTTTTCCTGAGCTGGTCAAGGCAAAAGCGCATGTGGAACGGATCCTCAAACTGGAGGAGGAGCGCTTTGCTGAGACGCTGGAACAGGGTATGAAGATCCTGGAGCAGGATATCTCAACCCTGGATGGAAAAGAGATCCCCGGCGAAACCGTATTCCGGCTCTACGACACCTACGGCTTTCCCACCGATCTAACGGCCGATATTGCGCGGGAGCGCAACCTCACCCTGGATATGGCGGGTTATGAGCGTGCAATGGCGGCGCAAAAACAGCGCGCCAGGGCGGCCAGCCAGTTTGGTGCGGAGCAGACCGCACGGGTCTCACTAGAGGGTAAAACAGACTTTACCGGCTATGATCGCCTGCAGGATGAGGCGACCGTAATTGGCCTCTATCAGCAAGGCGAACCTGTAGACAGCCTGAAAAAGGGCGATGAAGGGATGGTGATTCTGGATCGCACCCCCTTTTATGCCGAGTCAGGTGGTCAGGCCGGTGATAAAGGCACCATTACCACAGGTGATTGCCGATTCAATGTCACGGATACCCGTAAACAGGGGGGCGACATCTTCGGCCATATTGGGCGCATGCAAGGGGGCGAGCTCTACCTGGGTGATACGATAACGGCTGAGATTGATGAGGCCAACCGTCAGGCCACAACGGTTCACCACTCGGCCACCCACCTGCTGCATGCTGCACTGCGCCAGGTTTTGGGTGACCATGTCACGCAGAAGGGGTCGCTGGTGGATGGGGCGCGGCTGCGTTTTGACTTCTCACATTTTGAGCCGGTAACCCGTGAGCAGCTGCACGCTATTGAAACACTGGTGAATGACCAAATCCGCGAAAATTATATGGTAGAGACCCGTCTCATGTCGCTGGAGGATGCAAAGGAGTCCGGTGCCATGGCGCTGTTTGGTGAGAAATACAGTGACCAGGTTCGGGTGCTCCGCATGGGCGACTTCTCCACAGAGCTGTGCGGAGGAACCCATATCAAGGCAGTGGGCGATATTGGTCTGATAAAGATCACCGCCGAGACCGGCATTGCCTCTGGCGTGCGTCGTATTGAGGGGGTTGCAGGCAGCCATGCCCTGCGATGGATAGAGCGAGAGGAGGCTCAGCTGCACCGCATTGCCGACCAGCTCAAGGCGTCCCGTGATGATGTGGATGAAAAGGTTGTGCAATTGGTTGAACGAAACCGCACGCTGGAAAAAGAGCTTGATCAGCTGAAAGGCAAGCTGGCCAGCGCTGCGGGCAGTGATCTGGCCGGCAGTGCGGTAGAGGTTGGCGGGGTAAAGGTGCTCGCCGCAGAACTGGATGGTGTCGACCCAAAATCGTTACGCGATACGATGGATCAACTCAAGAACAAGCTGGGCTCAGCGGTGATTGTGCTGGCGGCGGTAAAGGATGGAAAGGTGAGCCTGGTTGCCGGAGTAACGGCGGATCAGACGGGGCGCATGAAAGCCGGTGAGCTGATCCGGGAAGTGGCGACAAAAGTGGGTGGCAAAGGGGGCGGCCGCCCGGATATGGCACAAGCAGGAGGCAATCGACCCGACGCACTACCCGAAGCCCTGGCGCAGGTTAAGGATTGGGTACAGGAAAAAGTTGCGGGTTAAACCATTTCCGTGTTTAATCGGCGACCGTTGATGAAACCACAGAATATCCGCGTAATCCTTATATATTATTGACCAACAATCATGGCACTCATTGTCAAAAAATTTGGCGGCACCTCGGTTGGAACCATCGACCGCATCCAGGCCGTAGCCGACAAGCTGCAACAGAGTCGCAAGAATGGCGAAGATATTATTGTCGTCGTCTCTGCGATGTCGGGTGAGACCAACCGGCTGGTGGGTCTGGCGCACGCCATTCAAGAGCAGCCCACGCCACGCGAGCTGGATGTCCTGCTCTCCACCGGCGAGCAGGTCACCATTGCGCTCCTGAGCATGGCTCTGGAAAAACGGGGCTGTCCTGCCCGATCCTATACGGGCGGCCAGGTGCGTATCCTGACAGATACCGTCCATAACAAAGCCCGTATCCTGGATATTGATGTCGCATCGGTGCGAGCCGACCTCGACGCGGGTCGTATCGTGGTGATTGCGGGCTTCCAGGGTATCGATGAGCATGGCAACATCACCACGCTGGGCCGGGGGGGGTCAGACACCTCCGCAGTGGCGATGGCCGCAGCCTTAAAGGCGGATGAGTGTCAGATATTTACCGATGTAAATGGTGTCTACACCACTGACCCGCGAATAGAACCCCATGCGCGCCGGTTGAACCGGATCACCTTTGAAGAGATGCTGGAGATGGCCAGCCTTGGCTCAAAGGTCTTGCAGATCCGAGCCGTCGAATTTGCCGGCAAATATAACGTACCCCTTCGTGTACTCTCCAGTTTTGAAGAGGGCGAAGGCACCCTGATCACCTTTGAGGACGAGGGTATGGAAGAAGCAAAAATATCTGGCATTGCATTTAACCGTGATGAGGCAAAACTTACCGTCCTGGGGGTGCCCGATCAGCCCGGTGTGGCACATAAAATCCTCGGCCCCATTGCAGCGGCCAATATTGAAGTGGATATGATCGTGCAGAATATTGCAGAGGATACCGCTACGGATTTTACCTTTACCGTGCACCGCAACGACTATAAAAAAGCGTTGGGCGTTCTACAGGCCACAGCGAGAGAGCTGAAGGCACGCGAAGTGACGGGTGATGATGCTATCGTCAAGATATCACTGGTCGGAGTCGGCATGCGGTCACATGCCGGTATCGCCAGCACCATGTTTGAAGCGTTGGCGAAAGAGGGGATAAACATCCGCATGATCTCGACATCAGAGATCAAGATCTCCGTCGTGGTGGATGAGAAATACCTCGAGCTGGGCGTGCGCACACTCCACGAGGCGTTTGAACTGGCAGGTGAATCAGACAGCAAATAAGGCGCTTCAGCCCAAGATCCGCGATTGATTATGGATGCAGAGTGTAGGCTGTTGGTTTCACAGTGCTCCAAGATCTATTAGGTTAAGCGGGCGTTTTTTTTGAAGTGCTGAGGAATTAATAACCTATACTATGAGCCACGAGCAATCACGGGACTTGGGTTTGATCTCCCCTTTAGAAAAGCGTGCAGTGCTGGTAGAATCAAACCCGCCTGACACTAGGTGATTTAATCATTGTGTGAAAAAGGCTTGGTTGGCAGCGTACTCTCCATGATGGGCTGATAGGAAATCAGATGCCCATTTGGAACGGGGCGTTGTTTGGATTTAAGGAACAAGGCAGGGAGATTTAAGATGTTGATATTAACTCGCCGTGTTGGCGAAACACTGATGATTGGTGATGAAGTAACCGTAACGGTGCTAGGCGTTAAAGGCAACCAGGTGCGTATCGGGATTAATGCTCCACGAGACGTAACGGTACACCGTGAAGAGATCTATGAAAGGATCAAACGGGAACAGGCTCAGACACCGTCTGAGGATAGTGCCGAAGGATAAAGCACGGAACGGGGTTCTGAAAAGAACCCCGTTATTACTAAAAGCAGCCCAAAAAGGGGTTTGGAACGCAGGAGCCGGTTCCGAAGTGACGAAGGGCAGGAGGCCCGGAGTAACGCGCTCCCCTGCATGAGCCATAGGCCCATTGAATGGAAGCGCACAAATCTGATTAACTGGAGAGATGGCCGAGTGGCTGACAAAATTGCCGGGAGCAATTTTGATCGGCTGAAAGCCGACCCCGAAGGGGCGAAGGGCAGGAT
>JALSJZ010000037.1 GCA_026989135.1 Sedimenticola sp.
TGGAGCTGGCGGCAGGAGTCGAACCTGTGACCTGCTGATTACAAATCAGCTGCTCTACCAACTGAGCTACGCCAGCGTTGTGAGGTGCGTATTCTATGTAATCCTTTACCGGGTTACAACGGCTGGGCAGGGTTGAACTGAAAATTTCTCATCTGGATACGCCTCTTGTAGGGCCAGTCTGGACTCTTCAGTAAGCGGTGGCTGTTCCACACTCTGGAACTCCAGCCAGTATTGGTCAATCTCAACCTGGCGAGGCACCACCACTGTCGTCACCCCTTTTTTTAGCGATTGTTTGTGGGCCGTTTCTGCATTGGATAATCGGCTATACAGCCCCAGAGATATCGCATTTTCATATTCACCCTTGGGAAATATCCAGAAATCCGAAAAGCCTGCCTCCTTCAGCTCCCTCTGCTTTTGTCTGGCCTGCCCATAGGATGCCAGGGAGGGCAGCATGACCCAATACCCTTTTGTTTTTTTTATGCTTTGATTGTGCATTACGGTAGCAAGACCAAGCTGTGTTAAATGACCGGAAAGCCCTTCAGCCGAAGCCAAATCTGTAATAGGGCCAAGCTTGTAGCAGGTCAGTGGCAGGGGCTGCGGCTCAGGTACTACTGCAACCTCTGTCTGGGACTCATCCTCTGTCTCGATTGCTTGATCTGGTACGACCCCATCTTCAGATTGCAGCACCTTTGCCTGCTGTTCAGTGCCCTCTTTATCAACTGGCTCTGTATCCTCCACAAACATACTCGGCGCCTCAGCTCCCCCTGTTTGGGCTGCCTGCACCGCTTTTTGGTCTGGCTCATCCTGTGCTTGCTGAGTGGTTTGAATGCCTTCGTGTCCCTCCTCTTCCGGCAGGAGTGTCTCCACTTCGGCGGCGCTCTCTACTTGCTCAGTGGTTTCTGCAATAGCATCTGACTCCATTCCTGCAATTAAGTCTTCTGCGGCAGGAGTCTCCTCCTGTATGGGCTTTGGTTCTTGCTGTGGTTCAGGCTCCAGGGGGGGAGACTGCTCTGAGAGTAGCTGCAGATTACCCACATCGGCACGGGCATGGGGTTTTGCATGTCCTGCTGCCTGTTCATGCTGATAGCCCCAGACGAACAGACCAATATTGGCCGCCAGAAGTAACAGGAATAGATGTTTCATTCGCTTCGAGCCACCAATGCCAGGCCACGCATGACAAGCTCAGGGGCAATTTCAGCTTTCAGTTTCATGGCGGTATAAAGCCGGGCGGCATCTCCTCCCGTCAATAAAATCTTTGGCGATGGAGTCATTTGTTGGGCTACCCGCTCCACCAGCGCAGCCGCAGCATGCAGGCTGCCCGCTGCAATGGCAGATACCGTATCTTCTGCCAGCAGGCCAATATGGTCAGACAGGTCAATATGCGGGATTTGGGTTCGATCCAGCATCACCTGGCGCATCATGGTTAAGCCAGGCAAGATCAGTCCGCCCTGGTGTTGCCCATCCTCTGCCAGCACATCAATGGTGATGGCTGTCCCGCAATCCACTATACAGATTGGGCCGCAACTGTTTTTATCTGCATGTGCGGCCAGCAGCGCCAGCCATCGGTCAACGCCCAGCTGCTCTGGACAGGTATAGCCATTTCTGACGCCAAGCTGCTGGGCTGAGGCGGTGACAAGCTCTATCGCTATGCCCCATTCGCTGTCAACCCACTGCTGCAACTCATCCTCTACCTGCTGCCCGGCAACATTGGCTACCACCACCTGCCCTGGCTTCTCCGCATGTGGCCAGTGGCGGGACGCCTGTGCAGCCACGCCATCTGCCTGATAACTAGCCTGCTCAAGCGGTGATCGCTCTCCATTTTGCAGCCAGCTCCACTTCAGGTTGGTATTGCCTATATCAATCAATAGTGTTCGCATGCCCATCTCCCTGGCTAGGAGCCTGTCTGAGAATAGGAACCACAGTGAGGAAAAGCTGGATTTGGCCAAATCCCTCCATTATTTTCGTTAAATATGCCTAATATTCGCCTCAAATAATGAAAAAACCTGACTCAAACCATCTTCCCTTCACCATGATTCCTATTCTCGGACAGGCTCCTAGGTCGTAAACTCACTTCACCTGCAAAATAGGCCTTGACCTCACCCGCATGTGATAGCAGCAGTGCACCGTTTTTGTCGATACCAATATGCTTGCCCACTATGGTTTGGTTGCCCATCCGCAAGGCTACAGTTTTGTTGTGATAAAGATCCTGCTGTTGCCACTCATCCAGCAACGGCGCTAATTTCTCTCTCTCAAAGCATTCTAACGCATTTATAAGTTGATGAATCAGCTCTGCCGCCAGTTGGTTTCGGCCAACCTGCTGCCCACCGGGGATGCTTGCCAGATCTACCCAGGGTTGGTCTATTCTGCTGCCCTGTTGGTTTGGCAGGCAGGTGTTCAGCCCAACTCCCAGTATGACCTGGCTTGGCCCTTCGCTCTCCCCGGTCACCTCCAGCAGCAGCCCGGCCAGTTTTCGCTCCTGCCAGAGGATATCATTCGGCCATTTGAGGCCAATCTCGGTAACCCCCAGGCATTTGAGTGCGCGCATAACCGCCAGGCCTGCCGCCAGACTCACGCCGCTCAACTCTATGGGTGCAAGTGGAAATTGCCATAAGAGTGAGAGATAGATGTTGCTGCCGTAGGGGGAAATCCACTTTCGGCCTCGGCGACCACGACCTGCGGTTTGGCGTTCGGCCAAACAGACTTGGCCGCTGGGTGCGCCCGCAGTGGCCTGCTGCATCAGGTGTTCACTGGTGGAGCCGATGCTGTCATGGATCTCTAACCCACCGAGAGCGCATCTGGTCTCAGAAGAGAGCAGCGCAAGGATACGCTCTTTCTGCAGCAGCTCCAGCGGATGAGCCAGGCGGTAGCCTCGGCCAGAGACGGCGTGAACCTCCATCTCCCACTGTTCACGCAGCCCTTTTATCTGCTTCCAGACGGCAGCCCGACTGAGTCCCAACTGCTGTGCCAGCTGTTCACCAGAGTGGAATTTTCCATCTGCAAGGCAGCGGATGAGCTGATAACGGGTCTGCATAATTCAGGGGCTTTCAGCGGCCAGCTGGAGCCATGACTGTCGGCTCTCTATTTGATGTTCGGTGGCCTGATCCAGCACCCACAGTCGACAGGTATCGGCAGGGGCTGGCAGGGGTGTTACATCAAATCGCATCAACTCATCACGACGAAAGAGGTGCAGCGGGATAGTGCTACCCTGCGGGGTCTGCGTAATCAACTGATCGATATTGTTAGTAGTTGCTCGAATGCCATCAACGGCTATCACAACGTCCCCTGCGGAAAGTCCCGCCTGCTGTGCTGCCCCATTATCCAGCACTACGGTGAGCTTGACCCCGCCGCCTTCTGCCGATGCCATCCGGACACCCAGTACAGGTCGTGGCTTCTCCTCTGAGTGTTTCTTCTCTACATAGAGTCCGCCCTGGTCTGTGGCGGATGCTGCCGCATCCATCTGATAGCCAATGCCCACGGTTGTCAGCAGCTCTTTAAGCGGCAGATCATCTGTACCACGCAGCACCCGGTCAAAAAAGCCCTTTAAATCCAGCCCTGTTGCCTGCTCAGCCAACCGCTCTATGCCATCCTCCGGGACGCCAATATCTGGTTTGCCATATTTTTTCCACAGTGCCCGCATCAGATCATCCAGTGATTTTTTGCCTCGGGTTTGCTGGCGGATGGTGAGATCCAGTGCCAATGCCACCAAGGCGCCTTTGGTGTAGTAGCTGACGATGGCATTGGGGGCATTTTCATCCTGCTTGTAAAATTTGATCCAGGCATCAAAGCTGGCATCTGTGAGTGTCTGCTTATGGCGGCCACTGCAACGCATCACACGGGTGATGGTCTGTGCCAACAGCTCCAGATAGCTGTCAACCTCAATGGTGCCGCTGCGCACCAGTGCCAGCTCATCATAATAGGAGGTGATCCCTTCAAATGCCCACAAGAGGCTGGTGTGGGTCTCTTGCGAAAGATCGGCCTGCTTCAGCTGTTGGGGACGAATGCGCTTTACATGCCACAGGTGAAAATACTCATGGCTGCAGAGCGCAAGAAATTGACGGTAGCCCTCTGTGACCTGCTTCTCGCCTCGTCTTGGCAGGTCATCACGCTTACAGATCAGGCTGCAAGAGGAGCGGTGCTCCAGCCCTCCATAACCCTCTCCAACAACCAATACCTGGAACTGATACTTTTCCATCTCAGGCAACCCACCAAAAAAGGCGGCATGGTGTTCACAGATCGGTTTGAGGTCGGCACAAAGTCGCTGCATATCCGCCTGATGCCTGCCAGTGAGGATCAGCTCATGAGGCACAGCTGCTACTTCAAAGCTATCATGCAGAAATCGCCCCATCTCTACCGGATGATCAATCAGCGCTTCATAACCATCCGCCCGGTAGCAGCCAAAAGCAAAGGGGGCTGCACCTGCTGATGGCAGTGTGGTGGCGACCTGCCAACCTGCAAACTGTGTCGCTTCTGGTGGCTGGATCTCTACTTGGCATGGTTCCCTCTCTTGACCAACAACCCGGAGAAAAACACTTGTGCCATTAAAGTAGCCGTGCGTGGTATCGAGGTGTGCACTTCTGACCGATAGATCCCAGGCATAGACCTGATACTCAACCAGCAACTCACTACTGCATGGGGCACACTGCCAGCTCTGTTTATCCAGTTTTTTGGTATCGAGCTGTTTGCCATGACTGCTGGCTTTCAGCATCACAATATTCCTGGCAAAATCTCGAATCATGTAGCTGCCAGGAATCCAGGCAGGCAGCGTCAGACGCTGGCCTTCCAGATCAGGTTTGGCAACCCGTAGCGTGATATGGAAGAGGTGAGCCTCGGGTGAGACCGGTTGAATATGGTAGTGGATCATTCTAATCCGCGCATCGCCGTTCAAATTGTAAACCAGCGGCTAGTTCAGCAGAAAGAGGGGTGAATTTAAAGCAAAAAAAATCCCGAATCATAAAGACTCGGGATTTAGTAATTAAAGCCTGGCAGTGACCTACTTTCGCATGGAGAAACCCCACACTATCATCGGCGCTGAGTCGTTTCACTTCCGAGTTCGGGATGGGATCGGGTGGTTCCAACACGCTATGGCCGCCAGACAAACTGGTGGTCAGCCGCGTAAACGCAGCTGACAAGCATTTGGTTTATATATTGCAATAGGCTTTAGGTAATGTTGAATCTTGACAACAGCCCAAAGTACTTGGGTGTTATATGGTCAAGCCTCACGGTCAATTAGTACTGGTTAGCTTCACACATTACTGCGCTTCCACACCCAGCCTATCAACGTCGTAGTCTTCGACGGACCTTTAGAGACTTCAAGAGTCTAGTGAGACCTAATCTTGGGAGGGGCTTCCCGCTTAGATGCTTTCAGCGGTTATCCTGTCCGAACATAGCTACCCGGCAATGCCACTGGCGTGACAACCGGAACACCAGGGGTTCGTCCACTCCGGTCCTCTCGTACTAGGAGCAGCTTCCCTCAAGTCTCAAACGCCCACGGCAGATAGGGACCGAACTGTCTCACGACGTTCTAAACCCAGCTCGCGTACCACTTTAAATGGCGAACAGCCATACCCTTGGGACCGACTACAGCCCCAGGATGTGATGAGCCGACA
>JALSJZ010000038.1 GCA_026989135.1 Sedimenticola sp.
TCCTCTTCGCTTACCCGCAGACCGCCGGTGATGGCGCTGACGACCTTGAGGATCACAAAGGTGGCGACACCAGAGTAGATCAGGGTGGCGATCACGCCCACGGCTTGTGCCACCAGCTGTGAGAAGATGGTCTCATTGCCATCACCCAGACCGGAACCACCAAAGGCCACTGCGGCAAAGACGCCGGTCAGCATCGCACCGATGATGCCGCCCACGGCATGCACACCAAATACATCCAGCGAATCATCATAACCAAACTTGCGCTTGAGGCGGGTTGCAGCATAGAAGCAGCCAACCCCGGATATGGCACCGATCATCAACGCCCCGACCGGGCCGACAGAACCCGATGCAGGTGTAATCGCCACCAGACCGGCCACGGCACCTGAGGCGATACCCAAGACACTGGGCTTGCCATGAATCCTCCACTCGGTGAACATCCAGCCCAGTGCTGCGGCTGCGGTAGCGATCTGAGTGACAGCCATGGCCATACCGGCCGTTCCATCTGCTGCCAGCTGACTGCCGGCATTAAAGCCAAACCAGCCCACCCACAGCATGGAGGCACCAATCAGCGTCAGGGATAGATTGTGTGGCGGCATTGCTGTACCCGGATAACCCTTACGTTTACCCAGCACAATCGCAGTGACCAGACCCGCGATACCGGCATTGATATGCACCACAGTGCCACCGGCAAAATCCAGCACGCCCCAGCTGTGCAGCCAGCCGCCGCCCCAGACCCAGTGACAGACAGGTGCATAGACCACGAACAGCCAGATCGACATAAAGATCAACATGCTGGAGAACTTCATACGCTCGGCAAAGGCACCCACCATCAAGGCCGGGGTGATAATGGCAAAGGTCATCTGAAAGGTCATGAAGACCGTTTCAGGTATAGTGCCGCTGAGTGAATCCACCGTCACACCGGACAGAAACAGCTTGCTGAACCCACCGACAAAGGCATTCACCGGGCCGCCATCCTCAAACGCCATACTGTAACCAAAGACCATCCAGAGGATAGACATCAGCGCGGTGATGGCAAAACACTGCATCAGCACCGACAGCACGTTTTTGCTGCGCACCATGCCGGCATAGAAAAGCGCCAGACCGGGGATGGTCATAAACAGCACCAGCGCAGTAGCGGTCAGCATCCAGGCGGTATCACCGGAATTTAAAACATCTTCAGCCATGACCAGTGATGGCGCAGCCATCAGGCAGAGCAGTATAAAAAAGGGACGCACCGCGCCCACACTTGGGAAATTCATGTTAATCGCCTCTGTTGTGTTGGTTTTATGGTTTTTAGTGTCCATCTAGAAACTAATAAATCACCATAAAAAGCATGAAGCACATGAAGTTAGCAGATTGATTATCTTTATCTTCTTCATGAGCTTCATGCTCTTCATGGTAAAAAAGGGTGTTTCCGGATGAGCGCTAGTTACAGCGCATCTGCCCCGGTCTCACCGGTGCGGATGCGTATGGCCTGACAGAGGTCATAGACAAAGATCTTGCCGTCACCGATCTTGCCGGTCTTGGCAGCACCGGAGATGGCCTCGATCACCTGATCGACCTGATCATCATCCACGGCCGCCTCGATCTTGATCTTGGGCAGGAAATCGACCACATACTCAGCGCCACGATAGAGCTCGGTGTGCCCCTTCTGTCGCCCAAAGCCTTTGACCTCAACCACGGTGATGCCGGTGACACCGACCTCAGAGAGCGCCTCGCGCACGTCATCCAGTTTGAATGGTTTGATGATTGATGAAACTAGTTTCATTGCTGTTTTTCTCCTCAATATGAACCGGGGAAGGGTTTGGTGGTTGGGTGCGTTAGCGCCCTATATATAACGGTAGATATGCTGCGCAATATACAGAAACACCCTGGCAGCAACCGTTGTTGCTCAGGCTCCCGGTGCATATGTGCAATATCTATACCAATGGTGATTTGTGTTAATAAAACATGGAGATATAAGGGCGCTGAGAGATCAGGCGCAGGGCAGGCGCACCAAAATGAGCGCAAACAGGAGTGCCAGCCAAGGGTAGGCACAGGTTTGGTGCAAAAAGTGACTCAGGCGGCTCTGCCTGAGTCACTAATCACCTATATGGCCGCTGGTTATTGCTGTGCCCTTTTCCTCACTTTGGCGTTGCTCAGCATGCCGATTAGTCCGCTGGCCAATAACCAGATAACGGGTGGTTGAGGCACTGTGCCGACTTTAGCTGATGAACAGTTTCCGCTGCCGGAAACATTGGCTGTGCCCGGCGTAATGCAGCCATGTTCAAAGTCAGCGGTATTGTCGTTCGTGTCCTGGCTGCCTGGCAGGCGGCCAATGCTTAGAATGCCGATGTTTTTATCTGCCAAGGCACCATTGGGTCCTTCTGTAATATCTAAAATAATCCCTTCGTAAGTCATGGCATCAATAAGATCACTGCCATCGAAGAGTGCGAGGCCATCAGGTGCGCCGTTTTGGATCATGTTTTTGCTTATGCCCGCATCAAAATCACAGTTCATGACTGTTGATGCATTGGAGCAAATAACAAAGTAGCCATCTGCAGCAAGTGAGTAGCCTGTCAGATCGAATGATCGGTATACGGTTGTTGTTGCGCCGTTGATAAGATCAAGCCGGTAGCTGGTCAGATTTATGTTGTCTGGCCCGGAATTAAACAGCTCAATAAACTCGGCAGTGTCGGTGCCATCCTGATCATAATCAATCTCATTGATCAAAACGGTGGCGCTTGCGGTTGAAAAAACAGCCAGGGTCAAAATGGAACTGCAGATAAAACAGATTATTATTTTCATTGCTTCTCTCCCTAAGTTGAGAGAGCCGTGGTCTGCTCTCTCAATAAGCCATTCCACAAGTAACGGTTTGGTTTCAGAGAACAAGGGATACGGGTTTTTAGCATCCTGTTGCAGAAACCGCTTGCAGGTTACGGTTGTGGTTGAAAATGTTCCATATTGAAAGAGCGGTTTGGGATTTGCCTTACAGCATAAAGAGAATTATTGCGCCACCCAGCAGCAGTCGATAGATCACAAAGGGGAGCATGCCGATGCGCTCGACAAAGCGTAAAAAGAGGTGGATGCAGCTGTAAGCTGCGATAAAAGAGAGGATGACGCCCAGGAACAGTGCATTCCAATCCACTGGCAGGTCGCTTTTTATCAGATCCAGCGTGATCAGTGCGCCGGACATCAAAATGGTCGGGATGGCGAGCAGAAAAGAGAAGCGGGATGCCGCCTCCCGTGTCAGCCCCAGCATGAGCCCGGCGGTCATCGTGATGCCCGAGCGTGAGGTGCCGGGGATGATGGCCAGTACCTGAAAGCAGCCGATGATCAGCCCATCCCGCCAGCTGAGTTGGTGCTCATTGCGCTGGTGTTTGCCGCGCATATCGACCCACAGCAGCAGCAAGCCGAAGATGATGGTGGTTGTGGCGATGACGCCGGTTGTCCGCAGATCACCCTCTACAAGGGTCTTGAACAGACCGCCGACTATTACAATGGGAACGGTGGCAAGGATGACCAGCCAGACCATCCGGGAGTTTTCAGTGGTTTTGCCCCTGCTGCCAATGGAGCCTGCAAAATCTCTGGCCATGAGCCAGAGGTCGCGTCGCATGTAGCCCACAATGGCGGCCAGTGACCCCAGGTGAACGGCGATATCAAAGGCCAGCCCCTGGTCTGTAAACTCAAGGATTTTGGGGGTCAGAATCAGATGGGCCGAGCTGGAGATCGGCAGAAATTCGGTCAGCCCCTGCACAATGGCCAGGATGAAGATGTGGATGGTTTCCATTGCTACTACTCTGACTTTAAGCGGAGCTTTCGTTCCCAGGCCAGTGAGGTGCGGACAATGGTATCCAGGTCATCATATTGTGGCTCCCAGCCCAGCGTTTTGCGGATGCGGTCAGCACCAGCGATAAGCTGTGGCGGGTCGCCAGCGCGGCGGCCCTCCTCCTGTATATTGAGCGGCTGGCCGTTGGCCTGTGCAACCGCATCCAGCACCTCACGCACCGAGTAGCCGTGTCCATAGCCGCAGTTAAGGGTGGTTGAATCGCCGCCACTGCGCAGATAGTTCAGTGCGCAGAGATGGGCTGCGGCCAGATCCTCAACATGAATGTAGTCACGCACGCCGGTGCCATCCGGGGTGGGGTAGTCGGTGCCGAAGATGTAGACGGCCTCGCGCTTGCCGACGGCGGCTTCGCAGGCAACCTTGGTCAGCAGTGTGGCCTTGGCTGTGGACTGGCCGATGCGCCCTTCGGGGTCACAGCCTGCCACATTGAAGTAGCGCAAGATGACGTGGTTGAGATCGGTTGCGGCCGAGAGGTCGCGCAGCATCCACTCGCTCATCAGTTTGGATGTGCCATAGGGGTTGATGGGGGCGGTGGGGGTATCCTCCCAGGCCTTGTCGCCTTCGGGCATCCCATAGACGGCCGCAGTGGAGGAGAAGATGAAGTGCTTGACCCCGGCATCCCGGCAGCACTCCAGCAGGTTGCGGGTGGCGCAGGTGTTGTTGCCGTAATATTTCAGTGGGTCTGAAACTGATTCGGGGACGATGGTGTGGGCTGCAAAATGGAGCACGGACTCAATGTTGTAATCCCGCAGGATCTGGCTGACCAGTGCCTTGTCGCCCGTATTTCCCTCTATAAACTCACCGTAGAGGATGGCATCTCTGAATCCGGTGGAGAGATTATCCAGCGTGATGACCTGCTCGCCTGCCTCGCCCAGCTGTCGCAGGGTGTGGCTGCCAATATATCCAGCACCGCCGGTGACCAGCACAGCTCTATCGCCCATGAATTGCTCCTTTTTTATTGTGGTTGTTGCTGAACATGACTGGCGGTATATGATACCTGCCAACCCGGCTCAAGTCATTCGAACAGATAGGTCTGCCACGCTTCAAAAGGGGGAGGCGCGCCCTCCATGACAACCGCAGCCAGATAGCCCTCTTCTGGAATAAAGTGCAGGGCGGGCAGCTCGGCATCCCGGCTTGGATTATGGTGGCTGAAGATGCCATTGCCGATGGCCTTCATGCGTGCTTCATACTCTGTCCAGTGTCTGAAAAAGGCATCGGCAAGCGCTGCGCCTTCAAGTTGAGATAGCTCCTGTTGAATCGCGGTATTGAATACCCGGCGTGCTATAGCGTGAAAATTGGGCTTCTCTCTCACCTGTTCCAGATCTATTCCAATAGCGGCTTCGCGTGAAACAGCCAGCAGCGCCATATCGCCAGTATGGCTGAGATTGAAGCTCAGTACCGAGGCGGGTGAGGCGATGAACGGTTTGCCCCGAGGGCCATAGACAAACACCAGCTCTTCAGGAGCGGTCGCCAGATAACACCCCAGCAGAAGCCGCATGGCTCCGCGTGCCTTGATGAAACGGGTGCGATCCTGCGCGTTGTGAAAACGCCTGACCCTGGCCTGTTCATCTTCAGAGAGTACAGTCTCCAGCTTTTCATCACTCTCAGTGAGGTCGATACGCCAAAGCTGCAGCTGTTTGGCAGCGGGTGGAGATAATTCGGTTGGAACAGCCCAGTTTTTGATATGGTGCATGCTGGCTCCTAAATCACGGTGAACCTGT
>JALSJZ010000039.1 GCA_026989135.1 Sedimenticola sp.
TAAATCCTGCAAGTGATCGTGCTTGCAGAGTGTAAGATATTGATTCGTAGAGTGAATGACAACTTTGAGTGCCATCCTTATTGTGATGGCCGAAAAGTTTCATATCGCTATACGGATCAATAGCTTGTGCCATGTGAGTGCGAGCACTTGCAGGATTTAGGTGCAAGGCTAAGCCGTCCTCTGCCTCGCCACACTGTCCCGGATAAAATGGGTGATAAAATTGAGTGCATTGACATCCAGTTTCGAAAACTCGACACCATGATAATAGGCCGGCTGGCTCTCCCTCACGGGGGTTTTATTAATATGGCGAATGGTGCAGGGGAAGGCCAGCGTATCCGCTGTGGATTTATGCTGCACATCAATACAGAAAAAATCCCCCACCTTGCCCAAAGGCTGCTCTGAGACCAGGCAGGCACCCAGTGGGCTGATGTCCAGCATGGCAACCGAGCGACTCTCTGCACCATCCTGCATATTCAGCACCAACTGCGACTCGCTGATCCGGGTTCGCTGAGCCCGGCGCAATATAACCCCTTGTATCCCTTTTGGAAACCGCAGGTGCATGTATTGATACGGCTGATCACATACGCGCACGATCTCCGTCTCAAAGGCATAGGTGGAATCGCCCGATGCAATGCGTGCCTGGTAAGCCATCCCGGCAACCAGCTTAACGGCAGCCCGGTTATTCAGCGGCTGAGATACCAGCAGGCTCTCACCCGGCATATACCCAATCAACTGCACATCAAAGCCGCCCCCGGAGTTTTGAGCAACGGGTTGCAGGTTTAGCAGGGTGCCCACACTAAGGCTTGGGGGTAATTTATTCATGCGTATTCACAACGGCCGGCCATGGTCACGCGCTACAGCTTAATCAAAAAACAGACGACGAGCCAGTTATTAATACCACTGACCCACATCTGCTATGTTGCAGGCATGTTTTTATTACCCCATTCAAATCAATATCTTAACTTTTGATCTATACTTGAGCGCAAACCACTGGCGGAATTTAATTGTGGTCACCGATACCGCCAAATGGGTATAATCAATCGTTTCAGACTCGCTACATCAAGGCTCCGACAATTAACATGTTACGCATACTCTTAGTTGTACTGATAGCTTTTATAGCCACACCCGCCACAAGTGGTGAACAAGAAGCCCTGAATGAGGCTAAAACCCTACTGGAGCAAGGCTATCCAGACAAAGCGATAAAGCAGCTTGACGGGTTTCTGGCATCCAACCCTGAGCATGCCGAGGCGCGCTTTCTTAAAGGTCTGATCCTGGTTAACCAGGATCAACTGGAAGCAGCGATCAAGATATTCGAGGCGCTCACCAAAGACTACCCGGAACTGCCAGAACCTTACAATAACCTGGCTGTATCCTACTCGGCGCTGGGGCGGTTCGATGATGCGCGCAAGGCGCTGCAATCTGCCATCACCACCCACCCCAGTTATGCCACAGCGCATGAAAACCTTGGCAACATCTACGCCATGATGGCCGCCGATGCCTACAACCATGCACTGTCACTGGACAAGGGGAATGTTGCCGCACGCGACAAGCTGGCACTGATGAGCGAGCTTTTCTCTGTTGGCACAATCAACAACACACCGCATCAACCCGCAGCAGTTGCCTCCACCCCAGTCGCTAAGGCTAAGGCTCAGCCTGCACCCGCAACAGCCCCACCCGTAGCGCAGGCAGCTGCACCGGCTATCGAGGAGGAAGATGCAGAACTGGCCATGCTGATGGAGGATGACTCCGATGAGACAGAGGGCATGGCATCCGAACTTGAGCAGGGCATTCTGTCCGCTGCACGTCAATGGGCGCAGGCATGGTCCAGCAAGGATACCGCAGGTTACCTGAGCCACTACCACTCCACATTCAAGCCATCACGCGGCCTCTCTCGAGCTGCATGGGAGCAGCAGCGCAAGCAGCGCATTACCAAACCCCGCTTTATCGAGATCGAGGTGCTGGATCCTGAAATCACCGTAATAAGCGAGGATGAAGCCAGGATTGAGTTTCTGCAGACCTACCGCTCAAACACCTATAGCGATGAGAGCAGAAAATATCTGCGCATGAAAAGAGAGGGTAACGATTGGAAGATTGTTAGAGAAGTATCACTTCAATGAGATTGGGTGCTGTTCGCCTCTCCATCCTGATTGGCTCTCTCTGGTCACTGCACGCAGGCGCTGCACCTAAGCCAGACCCTCATCAGCTCCAGCTCAAGGAGGAGACACTGCTGATGGATACGCTTGGCCATATTCGCGACCATCATCTGGACGCGGCGCTGCAAAGCATTGAAACACTGGTGGAGTTAAACCCGAAGTTCCGCTTGGCTCAGCTGGTATATGGCGATCTGCTGTTGGCGAAAAGCCAGCCAATAGGCGAATTTGGCAACCTTTCACTAAAGACCAGGGGACGCATCAACGAGCTGCGGGACGAAGCCCGAAGCCGCCTGCGCAGCCACCTCTCGCAACCCCTGCAGGGCACCCTGCCAGCCAATATGCTGCGCCTGTCGCCCGACCAGAAGCGGATCATTGTGGTCGATCTTGAGATGTCCCGCCTCTATCTGTTTGAGAACGACAACGGCACCCCCCGCCTGCTGGCAAATTATTATGCCTCCATTGGCAAAAATGGCACTGCAAAACAGGTGGAGGGCGACCTGAAAACCCCAGTTGGGGTCTATTTCATTTCACGGCATATTCCCGGCAGTGAGCTCCCTGACCTTTACGGTGCAGGTGCCCTGCCGATCGACTACCCAAATCCGTGGGATCACCGGCTGGGGCGCACAGGTTATGGCATCTGGATTCATGGCGTCCCCAGCGATACCTACAGCAGGGCACCGCGCTCCAGTGAAGGCTGCGTGGCACTGGCCAATGCAGATTTTGAATCGCTCATCCCTCTTATTGATATTGGAAAAACCCCTGTCATCCTGGCTGACAAGGTAGATTGGCAGCCCCCCTCGCACATCGAGCAGCAGCGCAGAGAACTTGAAAGCGCCATCGAGAAGTGGCGCAGGGATTGGGAGAGCCGCAATATCACGCAATATGCAGCCAATTACTCCCCATTATTTAAAGCCGGAAATCGTGACTACACGAGCTGGGTGGCACGTAAAGAGGCCATTAACAGGGGAAAGACCCAGATCAATGTCCAGCTCACTGACCTCAGCATCTTTTCAGAGCCGGGCGAGCAGGGGCTGGTTGTCGTGCGCTTCAGCCAGCGCTACGAGAGCAACAACTACAGCGGTGACGCATACAAACGCCAATACTGGAAACGCGAAGGGGATGGGGTATGGCGAATTGTCTATGAGGGCACAGAGAAGAGCAGCGCACCGCCATTGGCCAGAAACCAATAGCCTTTTGCAGCGATGAGCTGGCGGAACTTGGGTGTAGATCAGTTCTTGCGCGACGGCCTGGTCTCCTCCATATCCTGCATAAAGGCCTGTAACCCCTTGTAAACGGGTGGCGTATCCTTAGGGATATTATTTTTCACCCAGCGGATCAGATCTATCCAGATACGCCTGATCTCTTTTGACCGCGGCATAATCCCGGCGTGCTTTAGCTCAATCGTCACCACCGGGATATTTTTTTGCAGCCCCGCATAGTTACCCAATGAGCCAGGGTAGGTTCCCAACAGATTCAGATGGAGCTTCCCCAGTTTGCTGGGGCCTTTGGGTGGCCCGTCAAAATCCACCACGCCATAGGGGGCATGGACGGCAACAATCACATCCGGGCGAAAACGTTCGATCTCTTTTGCCAGCCAGAAACTTTCAGGCTCACTCAGTGCGGATGGGCCGGGATAACGCCGTGGATTACGCCCCGTTCGCCCTACCCAATAGCTCTCCAGCGCATTGGCCTCCCAATCGGGCGCAGGGAAATTCCGATTGAGATCGACGCCATTGGCATTGACCCGCAATGCTCTGCCCGCTTGAAACAGCCCATCTGGATTGAGCAGCGGAACCACCTTCCAGTGAAACAGGCCGGAGTGATACTTATCCAGAATGCGCATCCACTTGAAGACGATGCTGATGGAGCTAAGCTCATCCGCATGGATCCCACCCACAAGCAGCACACGTGCTCTGGGTTTTTTGGGTGGGCGTGGGGGGTAGATTTTCTCCAGAATCGGGCGACCCTCTACCGAGAACTGCCCCGTGGTTACCAGCCCATTATCATAGCCGCAGTCACGCGTATAGACCGAGGCCAACCGCTTGGCAATCTGCAAACAGGTCTGCTGTGCCAAACGGATCTCCTCTCGGCTATCCTCTTTTCCGGCCGCATCCACTGTTCCTGCCAACAGCGCTACTATAACCACAGCCCAGGCTTTTTTTATATGTGACATTTTTTCCATTGCAAGCTGCCTTTATGCCAAAGCAGCTTAGAGGCTACTGTGTTATTTGGCGCACCGAAAACCAACGTCCCGAAAGGCATCTGTCGGGATACCTTTTTCGCGGTGCGTCGTGGAGTAGTAGAGCGGCAGATTGTAGTGACCCATCCCGCCCCATCCACCACCGCGTATCACCTTGTAGCGCTCACCGTATTTAGGGTCTTTATGGCTCTCACCGCCCGGATAGGCTTTATACCAGTCATCAACCCATTCCGCCACATTGCCGGTCATATCATAAAGGCCATAAGGGCTCTTTCCCTCTTCGTAGGAGCCAACCGCTATCACGCCAGCAAAATTGGACTGATTGTTGGCTTTATTCCGGCTGTACTCATTCCCCCAGGGGAACTCCCGGCCATCAATACCTCTGGCAGCCTTCTCCCACTCAGCCTCTGTGGGTAGCCGCTTGCCTCTCCAGCGGCAGTATGCCGATGCCGCGTACCAGTGCACGGTATGCACTGGAAAGTGCTCTTCCCCTTCTGCATAGACGCCATTCTCCCAATATGCTGGCGGAGGTATCCTTACCCGGCCCTGCATGGCCGCTACGAATTCACTATACTGCTGGTTGGTGGTCTCATATTTATCGATGAAATATGCCTCCAGCGTCACCGTGCGTCTGGGTCTCTCATTCAGATAATAGGGGGTACTGCCAAACCTGAGACCCATCGCATCCTCGTCTACCTTGTCGCTGCCCATAATAAAGTCACCGGCAGGGATGTAGACCATATCATCGGGAGTTGGCCGCACCTCTTTTATCTGCTCTTCCTTACCTGCATCCGCTGGCAGCTCTCCTCCCTGTGCTGCAAGCAGTCTGACATAGGCCAACACATCCCGCAGCCCCGCACTGTTTAATACATCTTTCCATGCGGGCATATACATGCGGGAGTCGGGATCACGAATGATGCCCTCTTCAATGCTCTTCATCAGTTCGGCATCGCTGCGATCCATCCGCTCACGATCTGTCACAAAGTCGATTGGCTTTGGCTCTACTGCAATGGCAATGGCGCCATCCCCCCGGCCCTCCTTGCCATGACAATAGAAGCAGTACTTCATATAGAGCGCCTTGCCATTCTCCAGATTGACCGTCTGATCCGGCGCAGCATACACCATCGGGGTAAGGCCTAAGGCAGCCAGCATGCCACAGGCTGCCAGCTTCAGATTTAGATTCAGCGAC
>JALSJZ010000040.1 GCA_026989135.1 Sedimenticola sp.
AACAGTTATAGGGTTCGCCGGGTGTGCCGCCGGGGGCATCAGGGGCTTTTGACTGACTCAGGCTGGGGATTGGCGTCCCAATCAACTGGTGGTGCCGATCAGGGTTTCTTGCCTTGAGCATAGGAAGTGCTTCGAGATCTTCATGACAATTCCTACAGATCTCCTCCCGGACATCGCCGCAAAATATACAGGATATAGCGCTGGCAGTGGTAGAGAGGGCTGCCAATACCAATGTTGCACCGAGAATGCCTGCGTATCTCTTCATAAGGGTTTGCTCCCTGGAATGAACGGGGTGGACTTTTTTTGAGGGCTTTTGACGCGAGGGCAGGATGATTCTTCTTTGCAAATCAAAGAGCAGTTGGTGCTCTTATTTGGATTGCATGCTGATTTAAGCACCCACCTATCCCCGCTATTGCCATGACCTGAGTGTGCTATTGTTGGTGTTTGCTTTGCATATTGTCAACGTAAAAGCGGTAAAACCAGCGTAATGGGGAACAGGGATCGTATTTTAGCCCGGCAGGTAGAATACTCAAAAAACCAGGGCCTATGCCATATCGAGTGGGTAATGAATTGACACAGAGACCACAGAGCGCGCAGAGATTTAGCCTCTGAAGGCTTTATGTCTAACAGCAAAAAAAATACAGCTTAACATGGTGTTTTGTAACATAATTCACCGCTTGCAAGAGAATCAGTTGCAGATGATAGCCCCGCCTGTTTACAGGGTGAAGAGTATTGTTGACTCTTAAAAATAACTCTGTGGCCTCTGTGTTCTCTGTGTTCTCTGTGTCTAAAAAATGGCTGGGCTACCCACTCAATATGGCATAGACCCAGATTTTAGACTGAACGGCCGAATTCATGATTGTGAGAAAAATGAAGGGTATTATCACCAGTGCTTAAAACAGTGTGGCGCATCCTCTCCTCCCATACCCTTGCGGTGTGGATACTGGGTTTGATGACTTTGGCCGTTCTGGCGGCGGGTACCTTACCACAGAGTGCACGACTCTCACCTAAAGAGCAGGTAGGTTGGGATACAGAGTGGGAGGCTACCGCCTCCTGGCTGGATACCCTGGGTCTGTCACAGATTGTAGGTTCAGGCTGGTTTACCGGGCTCTGTGTCGTGCTGCTCATCAATATGACCGCAGGTACACTGGTCTCCCTTGGCCGTAAGTGGGCTTTTTACCGGGGGGATTTGAAGCCTGGGTATGAGCTGCGAGGTAGCGGAGCCACCCCTGCTGCGCCCCCCCCGTTTTTCACGAAGGGAACAGCAGGCGTGGGCACCGTAAGCCAGTTGCGGGGTGCGCTGGGGCTGTTTGGTTTGCCCCTCTTTCACCTCGGCATTGCAGTGATTGTGCTGGCGGCTTTCTGGCGTGGTGCCATGGACTTTTCTGACTATCTGGAGCTGAGCGTGGGCGAGGTCTTTTCCGGCCAGCCGGCCAAGTTCCAGCGCCGCCAGCCGCCTCCTGAGCCGTTTGATGCCGTGATCCGTCTGGATCAGGCGGAGATAGAGGTCAGAGACGGAAAATACATGGGGGAGTTTCACGGCCACTTCAGCTACCAGCTTGCGGGTGGCCCGGTCGGAAAGGCAACAGTCATGGTCAACCACCCCCTGCGCCTGGGGGATTTTGAGCTCTACCTCAAAGAGAGCTTTGGATACAGCGCCTGGTTTGAACGGTTGAGGCTGGATGGCTCCTCCTCGCTGCTCTACATCCACTTCAATGCAGAGCGCAAAGCCTGGGAGAAGCCCTGGTCAGGAAAAAAAGAGCAGCTGCTCCGGTTTGATAATGTCCCGCTCCATTACAGCATGACCCTGAACAATACGCAGCCCCCCACCTTTGATCTAAAAGTGCATCAGGATGGGCGCGCCATATTTGACGGCAGATTACAGCCGGGTGATGTGGCTGACCTGGGTGCCTACAAACTGCGGTTTCAAGGCATGGTGCCCTGGATGACCTTCAACCTGACGCTGGACAGGGGGGACATCTCCATCTTTGTCGGCTTTGTCATCACCTTGCTGGGGTTTCTTTTGCATCTGCTCTTTTGGCCACGCCGGGTGGAGTGGACGGTAACCCATGATGGCTGGGTCGTGCGCGCCTGGGTGCGTCAGGGTGATGATCTATTTGAAAAAAGGTGGCATGAGTGGTGCCGCCAGCTGCAACGGGAGGCGGCATGAGCAGTGTCATCTTCCTGCAATGGGTGATTGCGGTAGCCTATCTGCTGGCGGCAGGCCTGCTGGCTGCGCACAATCGAGGGCGGCAGCTGGAGCGCATCGCTATCGTCTTGGCCAGTTCAGGGCTGCTGCTGCATATCGCCATAGTGCTGGCGCGCGGGCTGGAGTCAGGGCAGATCCCCATTGTGACGCGCTATGAGGATTTTACGGTAGATGCCCTCTTCATGGCATCGGTCTGGCTGCTTGCCCAATGGCGCTGGCCCCCATTACGCTCGGCCGGGATTCTGGTGTTGCCCTTTGCAGCCTTTGTGGTGGTCGTTGCGCTCACCTACAGCCTTGGCATCTTCCCCATGAGCCCTGCGCTGCGCACCAACTGGCTGATCATTCATGCCTCATTAAACAGTCTGGCGCTGGGTTTTGCCACATTGGCGATGGCGGCGGGGTTGCAGCAGAAGCAGGACTGCGAGCAGCTGGTTGGCCGCCTTATGTCGTGGACCTTCCTCTTTTGGTGCGCCATGGTCGCAGCAGGATCCTACTGGGCCAGTATTGCATGGGGGCGTTTTTGGGGCTGGGATCCGATTGAATGCTGGAGTCTGGGAACGGTATTTGCCTACGCATTTGTCCTGCATCTGCGCATGAGACCCCAATGGCGCGAGGGTCACCGCAGCCTGCTGATCGGCATACTGCCCTTTGGCCTTTTGATGTTTACCACCTATGGGCTGGTCTTTGTGATGCGCAGTGTCCATGGCCAGTATCTGTTTCAGTAAGCGAGCATGGCAAAGATAAAGCGCCGCATTTCTCTTTTGACCTGCCTTATGGTGACGGGGCTTATTTTGACAGGCTGTGAACAGCAGCCGCCTGAAACGGTAGAAAAGCAGAGCAGGGTTGCCACAATGGTGCTGACGGATCTGCAGGGCATTGAACATAGTCTGGCAGATTACCGGGGCAAATGGGTCATCGTGAACTACTGGGCGACCTGGTGCCCTCCCTGTTTGGAGGAGATCCCTGAGCTTATACAGCTACATAATGAGCATAAAGGGCGGAATGCCGTGGTATGGGGGATCAACCGGGAGGATATCCCACTTGCAGATCTAAAGGCATTTGTGGCAAAGCAGCAGATCAGCTACCCGATATTCCAGGTTCCAGCCGATAGCACATCACCTTTGGGGCCGGTTCTGGGGATACCCACGACCTATCTGGTCTCCCCGAAAGGGGAGGTGGTTGCCCGGCATGTGGGGCTGGTTACCGTCCAAAAACTGGAGGCGTTTCTGCAGCAGCATCGGAACGAATAGCCCGCCAGATCCCCGTTGCCAGTGAGCCTCTTTTTGCTATAGAATGCGCGGCCTTTTCTGCTGCCTCAGGCTCTTCAGGAGTGGCATGAATAATTTTTCATGCGCCTGAAAATCGCCCCATTTCTGGAGATACAATTTGCAATTCATTCCCGGTCAACGCTGGACCAGTAACACCGAGCCTGAGCTGGGGCTGGGCACTTTGCTGGCCATTGAGGGACGCACGGTGCGTATCATCTTTCTGGCCACGGGTGATATTCGTAACTACGCCATTGGCAACATGCCGCTGAGCCGGGTCAGCTTTGAGCCGGGTGACCGGGTTGAAAGCCATGAAGGTTGGTTTCTTACGGTTGAGCAGGTTATTGAAGAGCAGGGCCTGTTGATCTACCAAGGCAAGCGGGATGATGGCACCAGCGCCATGCTGGCCGAAGGCGAGCTGAGCAACTTTATCCAGTTCAACAAGCCCCAAGAGCGGCTCTTTGCCGGGCAGATCGATGAAGACCGCTGGTTTGAGTTGCGTTATGAGACCCTGCAACAGATCAACCGGCTGGAGCAATCTCCGGTGCTGGGGCTGGGCGGGGGACGCACCAGTCTGCTGCCGCACCAGCTCTACATTGCCCATGAGGTTGCCCATCGGCACGCCCCGCGCGTACTGTTGGCGGATGAGGTGGGGCTTGGCAAAACCATCGAGGCCTGTCTAATCCTGCACCACCAGCTGCTCACCGGCCGTGCCCAACGCGCGATTATTGTGGTGCCAGAGCCGCTGGTGCATCAGTGGCTGGTGGAGCTGCTGCGTCGCTTCAATCTCCACTTCAGCGTCTTTGATGAGCAGCGCTGCCAGGCCATCGAGGCGTCAGGCCAGGCCGCCAACCCCTTTCAGGCCGAGCAGCTGGTGCTCTGTAGTCTGGAGCTGTTTACCCAGTCATCACAGCGTCAACAGCAGGTTATAGCAGGTGAGTGGGATCTGCTGATTGTGGATGAGGCGCACCACCTGGAGTGGTCAGAGGATTACAGCAGCCCTGAATATCGAATTATTGAACAGCTGGCTAGAGAGACATTGGGGGTGCTGCTGCTCACTGCCACCCCAGAGCAGTTGGGTCGGGCCGGGCACTTTGCCCGTCTGCGGCTGCTGGATCCCGATCGTTTCTACGATCTCAACCGCTTTCGTGAAGAGGAGGCGCTCTATGAACCCATCGCCGATGCGGTAGAGAAACTTATGGCCGACGAGCCGCTCCCCACGCAGAGCACCCAACGCCTGCTACAGGCGCTGGGGGAAGAGGATGCCGCACCACTGCTGCAACAGTTGAGTGACCAGAGCATCAGCAGCTCACAGCAGAAAAAATCGCGTGACCGGCTTATCGAGATGCTGCTCGACCGGCATGGTACCGGCCGTGTACTGTTTCGCAATACCCGTGCCCAGGTCAAAGGGTTTCCGAAACGGCAGTTTCTGCCCCACCCGCTTGTCCCGGCAGGGCAGAGCAGTGATCCCCGTGTGGATTGGCTGATTCAAACCCTGTGCAGATACAAAGATGAAAAGATCCTGCTGATCTGTGCCAAGGCCGAGACCGTGCTTCAGCTGGAAAAACAGCTGCGCACCCGTGAGGGGATCAACAGCGCCCTCTTTCATGAAGGGATGAGCATTATCGAGCGCGACCGTGCCGCTGCCTGGTTTGCCGATATGGAGGAGGGGGTGCAGCTGCTGCTCTGCTCCGAGATTGGCAGTGAAGGGCGCAACTTCCAGTTTGCCCATCATCTGGTGCTGTTTGATCTGCCACTGGATCCCGATCTGCTGGAGCAGCGCATTGGCCGCCTGGATCGCATCGGCCAGAAAGAGACCATCCAGATCCATGTTCCCTATATTAAAGGGAGTGACCAGGAGGTGCTACAGCGCTGGTTCCACCAAGGGCTCAACGCCTTTGAAGCGATCTGCCCGGCAGGCCACAAGATCTTCAGTGACCTTCAACCGGCCTTGTTGGAGGCGCTGGAATCACCCGAAGATACCGACAGGATCGACACCCTGATCCAAAACACACGCAACCAGCACACCCAGGCGCATGCGGCGCTGAAACGGGGGCGTGATCACCTGTTAGAGCTGAACTCCTGCCGTACAGAAAGTGCCAGCAGGCTGCGCACCATGATTGAGACTGAGGATAACAGCAACGCCCTGGCAGATTATATGGAACGGCTGTTCGGCTGTTTTGCCGTTGAGCTGGAGGAGCACTCCGCAGGCAGTTACATCATTCACCCATCCGACCAGATGCCATGCGACAGCTTTCCCGGCCTGCCCGATGAAGGGCTGACCTTTACCTACCGGCGTGAAATTGCGCTCTGCAACGAAGATCGCCACTTTCTCACCTGGGAACACCCCATGGTGCAGGATGCGATGGAGATGGTTATGAGCAGTGAGACCGGCAACTGTGCCGTCACCACCGCAAAACACCCTTCCATCGAACCTGGCACCCTGCTGCTGGAGACGCTGTTCTTACTGGAGTGCGTCGCCCCAAAGGCGCTGCGTGCAGGTCGATTTCTGCCACCCACCACACTCAGGCTGGTGCTTGATGAAGCATTTACAGAGCACAGCAGCCATCTGACCCACGCGGATCTTTCCAAAGAGGGGCTGCCAATAGACCGTAACGGCGCAGCAGAGATCGCTCGCAAGCGCCGCTCACAGATCATCAAAATGCTCAGCAAGGCCGAACAGGAGGCCGCTGAACGGGCGCCGGCCATTATCCGGCAGGCACTGGATCAGACCCTGACAGGCTACTCCAGTGAAATACGCCGCCTGGCAGCACTGAAGCGGGTCAACCCAAATGTGCGTGATGACGAGATCGAGGCACTTCAGCAGGAGCTGCGTCTGCTGCATCAGCACATACAGGGGGCACGCCTGCGCCTGGAAGCAGTGCGTGTTGTCGTTGGCTGCTAAAATTGATTCAAAATCAGCCGGTTAAAATTATTTTTTACAGGATCAGCGGCTAAGTCAAGATTAAAGAGGCATCTGCCTTGACCCAACCTGATGGGGGCATTATTATACGCGGCCTCAACACCATTCCCCGGTAGCTCAGTCGGTAGAGCGGGTGACTGTTAATCACTAGGTCGGCAGTTCGAGCCTGTCCCGGGGAGCCATATAAAACAAAGGCTTAGCGAGTAACCGCTAGGCCTTTTGTTTTTTCTGATCGGCAAACTTATAGATTTAGTGCACACAGGCAATCTCTTAAGGTGCATTTAAGTAGTGGGTGTATGGCACCAAAAGCAGGCGCTTTAGGCGAGGCGCAACGACGTAGAATAGTTGTTCTATTCCAAGGAGTTGCACCAACAGCAGGCGCATTAAGCGATATGGCCATACGCCGCCGCAAGCGTGCAATCTGCCCCGACAGGTTTATTGCTCCTGCAAAACCTGCACTTCCACCATCCATGGCGGTCGTAGCGTAGTTCATCCAGCAGGTGAATTGGATAAAGGCATAAAATATTATACATATCAATATATTGATCTATTCTCGGACAGCCTCCTAGGAGGCTGTCCGAGAATAGGAATCATGGTGAGGGGAAGCTGGTTTGAGTCAGGTTTTTTCATTATTTGAGGCGAATATTGGGCATATTTAACGAAAATAATGGAGAAATCTGGCCAAATCCAGCTTTTTCTCACTGTGGTTCCTATTCTCGGACAGCCTCCTAGAGATGTTTGGTACAGCAAATTACCGTGCATTAATTACTGGCCATATTGACAGCACCGTCAATGTGTTATTCAGAGGCGACCCAGTTACCGAGGCATGCCAGGATATGATCAGCTGATATCCGTTCTTGCTCCAAACGGGTATTACCATGGACACCATCACGAAGCTCCAGATAGAGCCGATATTCTGCTTCCGTCAGATTTTCTGGCAACCCTGAATAAGGCTCTGGCTCCTCCACCATACGCTGTTGATGGAGCAACAGGGTTTCTCTATCCATCAGCACGCTGGTGAGATGCGGTTGCCGTTGTCGTGCCTCGGAGAGAAACAGGAACCCCCAGCTATCCAGATCACCCCAATAGCTGATCTGTTTTTGCTGTAGCCAATCTGCTTCCATCCATGCGAGATTTCGCCCACCACCAAATACAGCGACTGCGCCCACCAACTCTGGCAGGGCATAACCTGACTGCTCATTCTCCACCACTATAGTGCGCACTCCGGGCAATGGTGTGGCCTTCAGCACTTCTGTGGGAAGCCGTAAAACAGGCAATCCGCCCAGGGCTTGTTGTGTCATGGTGCAAAGAGGCCGAACCCATAGCCAGTCTGTCGGGTTTGTTGCACAGTTCAGCCAACTGAAGAGTCCCCCGCTTCGGTTGACTGCTCCTTTGTGGAGTTCATCCAGCAGTTGGGTAATCAGTGTCTGATTCTTTTCTAGAAATTTTGTATCCACGCCTTCAATGGGTAATGCGCGCAGGTAACAGCCGCATCCCATACCTTGGATAAGCTGAGGCAATAGCTGGGCAATCATATTTGCCTCATAAACCCTCAGTATTTCCACTCTGTTCAACTGCTTGATAAGCGTGGGGTAGAGGTTTTGATTCACCTCCAAAATGGGTGCCATAAGCAACTGCCATTGTCGGCTGCGTTTTATCGCACTCTCGCCAAGACATCCGATCAGTTCCTGGATTGAATCAATAACGACAGCTAACGGAATATCCTGTTCACCCAGTTGTGAGTAGCGCTTCAGCTTCCATTCCAGCTGTGCCTGATGAGGCCAGCTGCGCCAGGCATCCACAAAGGCATGAAAACCTGCCACATCATCCAACGCCTGTTTGCCGCTGGGTGGGTGAAGGTTTATTCGTATCGGAAATGCCCGCTCTCCCAGCAGACGTTGGCGTAGATGCCGGGGATGATCCCACTCCTTTTGCTGGAGCTGTCGGCATACATCTTCAGGCAGCAGCCCCCACTCTTTCATGCTGTGGCATCCAGCTCAACACCAAGGGTCTGCACTTCCTGATCGAGTTTCTTTTGGTGGCGTGCTTCCAGCCGTTGGTCTATCTCCTCCCAGGTTACTTCACACAGACAGCTTTCATGGGTTGCGCTGTCCCGTTCAGCAATCAGCAGTGAACGGGCAGATTCTCGCGCAAGGTTGAGGTTTTTATAGGGGGTGATCAGGTTGACGTGGATCTTGAGTTCACGAAACACTCGCAGCACCCGGCGACTCACCGCCTCAGCTGTATTGGAGAAGGCCTCATCCAGAAATACGGTGCTGTAGATGGGGCGGTCACAGCCATCGGGCGTAAGGACATAGGCCAGACTCGCCGCCACAATGGTTCCAGCAAAGGACTCTTTCTCTCCTCCGGACTTGCCACTGGATGAGTGCAGTACATCACGCACTTCACCATCCTTAGAGTCCAGCTCCTCGGCATAGAAGGAGAGCTGATAACGGGGATCAAGCAGGCGTTGGCTCTCCAGAGTATTGGCAGTTGCCGGGTTGCTCGCTTTTTCCACTGCTTGGATGATGGTTTTGAGCTGCTGAAAGCGGGCTTCATCATCTTCATCAAGGTTGCCCAATACACGCGTCAGCTGACGGTTGAACTCATCCACATGGGGGTAGAACTCTTTTTTGGTGCGCAGCTTTAGATGGCTCCCCTGGCGAAACTCCGTGCGGATCAATACCCGATTGATGGTGTCGATACGGTCATTGATCTCTTCCCGCTCGGAATCCATGTTGGAGCGTATGCTTGCCAGGGATTGCATGGCGCATTTGGTCAGGCGCTCCCGGAATTTCTCTACCAGCGCAGGCAGCCCTTCACTTTCCAGTTTTTCCAGATGCTCAAGGTAGTCGGGCAGACTCTCAACCTGGGCACCCCACTCTCCGGCGATCACCTCCCACTCAGTACGGAAAGAAGAGATAATGCCGGTAGCTCTGTTCTGGGCTGTTTGATGTCGGGTACGGATTTTTTCCAATTCAGCTTCTATGGCTCGGCGAAACTGCTCTTCAATGGCCACAGCCCGATCCAGGTTGACACCACCCACTCCGCCTACCTTATTGCTCAGTGCCTCGCGAACCTCATCCGGTAATCCTGGAGAGGCAGCTTGAGAGGCTTGTTGAAGTTGCAATTGAGCCTGATCCAGCCTGATACCAATTGCACCCTCACTTTTCTGAGCCTCCTCTTTTTGAACCTGTATCTCTTTGAGCCTGACTTTGGCCTCATTCCAGGCTTCAAGTGCCATTTCCAGATTACTGGCGGCATGGATCAGGCTATCCAGTGCAGACTGTGCCTGGGATGCCTGCGCCTGCCAGCGGGGAACATCAATATCATTCCAATGGACTTCGGCCAGCTTCTCCCAGAGCCGAACACGGGTTTGGCAGTTGTCATGATTTTCCCGCGCCGTTTTGGCCTCTTTTTCAAGCAGCCCTATATGTTTTTTTAATGCCTCTACATCCTGCCGAAGAATCGCCAATCTATTCTCATTGGAAAAACCCAGTTGCCAGCCACGGCGGTTATCAACGGGGGTTCGGTCTTTCTTTTCAAAACGTCCCTTCTCATATTGAACCAGTCCCTCACGGGTCATGGAGAAGGGGGTTTCATTCAGGGTGTCGGCGTTGTCGACACAGTGGAGGTCAAAGCGGGCAAGATGATGTTTCAGCCACTCCCGGTAGGGGTGCTCGCGCCACGCCAGTTTTCGCAGATAACCATCCGGCTTGAACTGCGCCGACCCAGATACCTTGCGCACCACCTGAACCCTTACATGCAATCCAGTATGGCGTTCATTCAACCAGCGTGTGACCAGGCGGTAATAGTCGTTTGGCACAGCCAGTGTGGTGCGAAGCCCGCCCAACGCCCGTTCAATTGCCCCTTGCCACGGAAGATGCTCCTGCTTCACATCCACCAACTCGCCAATAAACATCAGCTGCTCCCGCTCCAGGCTTAGATTATCAACTATCTCATCTCTTAATTGCTGGTAATTAGGGTCGATATTTGAGCTGGGGTGCGCCTCCATTGCGGAGATCTGCTGTTGCAGCTTTTTCAGTTTTTCCCTTACATCATACAACTTGCGCCCGGCATCGGTGAGTGCCTCAATACATTGATCTGCCTGTCTCTTAAAGTCGGCCTGTGCATCTTGAACAGCTTGCCGGTTTTTTAGAAAAACAGCTTCACTCAACGCATCATCCAATCCAGCCTGCCTGATATCCTGCTGATAGCGCCCCGCTGCCGTGCTGACTTCAGCCAAGCGCTGTCTCGCCTGCTCCAGCTTCTCTTTGGCTCTCTCAATCCGCTCACCACCCGCTTGAATATAGTCAGCATGGCGCTGTTCCAACTGCTGTTGTGCATCATTTTCATGCCGAGCCAGCGCTGCAAGCTGCTGGCGAATATCAGCTAATTCGTGCTCAATCTGTTGGATGGTTTCCCGCCACAAAGCGGCACAGATCTCACCAAAGTAGACCGGGAGCCCTTCACGTTCGGCACTGAGTGACTTCATCTGCTGGTGGCACTGTTGCAGTGCCTTTGCTATCTCTGGTAATCCAATCAGTGCGTGCTGCTGCCTGCGCGCCTCCAGCAGCTGGTTATGTGTCGCTACCAGATCATCAAATTCACGCACCACCTTTTGAGCATCTTCACGGATTTTACTTGGCTCCAGCACCAGCACGCGGATAAGGTCGGTGAGGTCATCAATCTTCTTCAGCCCCAAGGCGCGGGAGAGCAGATTTGGGGCATTGCGGTTATCCATATACAGGCATTGGCGATAGCACTGCTGATATTCGATGAACGACTCAAAAGGCTCGACCTGTGGATCTTCACGCAACCATTTCTTCAGCTGCCGGGCATCCCCCTCACCGAATTCCTTCAATAGCTCCTCAAGGGTGACATCACGCTTTGCTACCAGGTAGATGCGTTTGAAATCTGCCGATGCATTGGTTGCCTGATTGTTCCAGAACAGCACCGCCAGTGTTATGACCGAGCCGTCATCCGCCTGATACCTGGCGCGTAATCCGGATACCACGGAACCACCACGTTTGTAATTGGTTCGGGTTTGTGCGCCATCATGGAGTGAGCCATGGCTCCCCCGGATATAGGAGACCAGGGAGCGGTCGCTGCGATCCCCCTGGGCCGCAGCCATGTTGAATGAGGCCTTGCTACTCAATAACAGCGCCATCAGGCCATCAATCAGCGTAGACTTGCCCGCACCATTATCCCCTGTAATCAAGGTGCCTTCGGCATCAATACGTGCCGTATGCAGCCCATGAAACGAACCCCAATTGCATACCGACAACTCTGCCAGGCGAATCTGTCCGCACTTAAAAAGATTTGATATCTCCAAACTCATAGTGCCTCGGCTTCTGCCTTCTCATCTCCGACCAGAGTCAGATACTCCGCCAACAGTTGCTCCAGAAACTCAGCATTGACCACATAACGGATCACCGGGGTTATCTCATAACGTTCATCATCCCCCCTCACTGCGGCCAATATTTTACGCTCTTTCATTTTTGTGATGGCACCGCTGAGCTTTCGCCCCTCTTTCCGGCCACTATTGGTCAATGGTAAAAAAGGTGTCAGTTGAGCCTCTATTCGTTCTACGTCGATGATCACTTGCTGTTCACCCGCTGTTTGGCGCTCCTGGTAGTGCTTTCTCAAAACCAGCAGCAACAGTGTGTCATAGAGTGAGAGTGTGCGTCGGCTGATCAGCGCTGAATGCTCTTCTTCATCCTCAATCTCATCCTTCCCCTGCTGCTGGAGCAGAAGCGCAATACCCGCCGCCTGGTCAATGAGCAGGCGCAGATACATATCGGCCAGGTGATCTTCAATCAGTGGCTGATAGCGGCACAACAGCTCAAACACCTGGGGCTTGGCGCTGGCCAGTACAACACCCGTTCGCATCAACTCTACCAGCGCCCGGCGGGCATCTGGAGCCAAGCGACCCTTCCCCAGGCTATCGCCCATTTTTTCAGTAACTGTCTGTTCTACTGTTGTTTCTTCATCTGCATCAGAAGCAGGCAGGTTTTGCGTATCTTTCGGTACATTCCGGTCTGAGAGTTGCCGGTCAAAAAAGGCAGCATCCATGGGGTCTGTCATAACACCACCTCAGCAATATCATCTGGAAACATCTCTGCACTCAGTTGATAGCAGGGAATTGATGCCTGGATAGGTGTGCCTTGCCGATCTTTAATTGTAACCTGCTCTTTCCCTTTCAGATGAGCCGCCCCCACACTTTTAGCCACCCGCAGATAGGCAACCAACTCCTCCAATCCGGCCTCTATCATATGCTGTTGCATCATCATGGCCACGGTCATTGGCCCCTCCTGGCACAAAGTCTCGCGCATTTTTCCGGCCACCTCTATGATCTGTACCGTCTCCAGGCAATCCAGCATGGACTCACTTGGATTAGCATGATTTACCTGCGCCTGGATGCTGCTGATATCCAGCTGCTCTTCCGGTGTCCGCAGACGCATGCTGTCGATGGATCTAACCTTGACACTGCCACTCGGCAGATTCAGCAATATTGGCGTTTCCAGGCGAATATCACGCGCATTAAACTGCACGGCAAGCTGCTCCAGTTGATGCAATAGACGCCCTACCGCCCGGTTTTCCATGTGAACATCACTTTCAATATAGGCTCTAAGACTCTCTTCAGTACGCCGCCGCACCTGGAAGACACGCTTACTCTCCCGTGTAAGCTCACGAACCAGATACCTCAGAAAACGCGCCTCCTCTGCTGAGAGATGCTGTGCAGCGGGGCGAGCCAGGATAGAGCGTAACTGCTCACGAAACTCAACGCTACGATTCTGATCACACAGCAGCTGGAAAAAGCCATCAAACGCCCGTCCGGCATCGGACTCAGCCAGCATCTGCTCCTTCTCCAACAGCGCCAGGATCACATCACCCCGGCTGCCGCCAGACTCGATCATCTGCACCCGAAGATTTTGGTCCAGCGAGCGGATCTCATCCTCAACCCGTCGAAAGTCCCCGGTCAAAACTGAAGCAAGCTGGTAGACCTCACGCATTCTTTCGCGCTGTTCCATCTCGGGCAACTCATGCACCACACCGGCGGTGAGGTTATCGATCTCCCGCTGCAGTGCTGCCTTTTTGTGTTCAAGCAGGGCAATGCGCTCTTTGGGATTGGGGCTGAGTTCCACGGCCAGTTGGGTGACGGCATCCTGCACAATGCGCAGATGAGAGGCCGAGGCATTCACATCACGCTGCTCCAGGCCTTGGCAAAAGCGCAGAGCCACATCGCAGGCATCCGTGCAGGTCAATCGATCATCCAGCTCTCGCAACCATCCAGATGCTGTCCACTCACGCAGATAGGCTCCTGCTGCCTTATCCACCTTGCGCCCCTCATCCATCAGACGATCCAGTTCAGACTGCAACACCACCCGCGCTTGACCGAACGGGATCTCACTCTCTTCACGAAAGAGTTCAGAAACGAAGGAGAGAATCAATGGTGCATTGTCCGCTTTTAGCAAACGCCATGCTGCATGCTCGGACTTCAGGCGATTAAAGCGGGAATGGAGGGCTGGGAGACTCATTAATTCATGCCATCCAATGCCTCTTTTAATCGAAGCCGTTGCGCCTTGTCTTGCAAAAAAAGCTGCTTTGTCTTTTTTAGATGCAACTTATGCGGTGAACCACTCCGCTCTGTCTTATGGGTAACAGGGATACCCATGGCGTCAATCGTTTGATGGATATGTTGCCTTCGCCCTTTGGCCAGAGCCCAGACCTTGCGATCCTGACGACTGGTTCGCAAAAATACCACAAGCACCTGACAGTCGGCACAACCACAACGATCTGTTGCCGCAATCGACCAGTCACCTGCCTGGCGTGGCGGTTGGTCAAGCGCTATGGTGGGTTTATCTTTTACACATTTCAACAGCCGGGCACAGTGCTGTTCTATCTCATCTGACTGTTGATGCTGTTGCTTCAGATACTGAGCAATCTCTACTAAATCGAACATCAGGTAACGGCTTTCATTGGCAATCAGGTGGTCAACCAGTTCAGTATAAATAGTGCTATCGAGACTCACTAAAGCGGCAGAAAACAGATCAATTAACTCTGCGATTCTGGCAGGTGCATTTTCCCTATAACATCGTGGGCTGTTTGTCTTGGCCTGTTGCAGGTGCTTCTGCTTTAGCTGGCTCAGTTGGTGAGCCTGTAGCCAATGTGTAAATTCATCATGCTCACTTGGAAGGTACGCTGCCCAGTGCTTAATGATCTGCGATAGCTTGCTGATGATATTCTCTTTTGCCATATATGTTGGCGCATCAAGACCCAACGGCAACAACAGATCCCGCGCAAGCACTGGATCATCAAGTTTCAGTGCCAGCTTGAAAACAGGGGAGAGTGCGGATGGCTTTAGGCCAATTTTGCTCAGCCCGGATAAATTTGGCAGAAGAGTACGGATAACCTCCTGGACCTGAGGGCGTGTCATCTTTTTCTGTGCCAGCTGGAGCAGCTCTCGAATCATGACTTCCAGTGCTATCTCAAGCATGACAGCATGGTGCCCCTCCCGTCGCCAGAGGATGACCGCTGCACGGTGATACCAGCGCCCCATGGTATTGCCATAGCTGCCCATCCACCCTTCATACTCAGATTCAAAAGGCTTAAGTTCATTATTGGCCTTGGTTCAGCAGATCGCCTCATTACGAACATGATATTCAGGTAACGTCACAATCTTTCCTGCTAGATCACGCCAATATTTAATGATAGTGGAATCATCAATCAGCTCGGCATTGGCTTCATCATTATTTTCTTCCTCTATTTCATCATCATCCCAGTGTCACCGCCTTGATCCATAACCCCAGGCAAGCTCATCTATTTCACAGCTCCATATCTCCTGAACATCCGCCAAAGCCAGATACATCTCTAAACCCAAGGCATCAGCAACTCCCGTTAGGGCAGATGCCCGTAGCAGGCCACCGCTTTTAAGTGTCTTCCAGGAGAGCCATCTTGGGGTGTATTCATTCAAATTTATTGGCCATTGACAACATATCGAGAACCAAAATGATTAGCCCCATGCAAGAGAAGAGACCACAAAAAAACCTCACGCATACCTCTTGATAAACGCTAACAGGGCTTGTGGCAGAGGATCTGTTTTTAGTGCCAGCGCCTGGTTTAACAGCTTCTCTGCATTGTGAACGTCATCCTCTTCGATATGGCAAAGCGCTTTTTGGGTTAACCTGACAGCCTCGATCTCAGCCTGCAGAGGCAGAGTCAGGTCGGCCCCACAGCGACCACACTGGGCCTCAGGCATGATGCGGCCTCGGCAGATAGGGCAGCGCTCCACGAGGTTTATGATTCCAGGTAAAATATCAGGTCGGCCAGCTGCTCTGTGGCACTCTGTATCTCTCCGTCTCCCTCTTTGGCCAGGGTATCATTGAGCTGCTCCACCATGTCCACCAGGTCTTCTCTATCTTCCTCTCCGGCACTCTCCATCAGCCGTTGGGCTTTTTCAATAAGGGCACGCGCCTGGGTCTCTTCACGCTGTCGAATTTTGCTGCCCTCCTCTTCAGTATCCTGTTCAGCATCCACTTCACCTTCAAACAGTTGGCCGATACGTGCCTTGGCCTCTTCCATCTGTTGCCCTTCAAATTGAGCTATGGCGTTGTCGATGGTGATGCTGACCTCCTTGCCTGTTTTTTTCTCTTTGGCGCTGACCTGGAGGATGCCATCGATATCGAGTGAGAAGGTGGCGATGATTTCGTTTCCCTGGGGAACCTTGCTGAGTTCCTCCATATGGAAGCTGCCGATTTTGGTGTTGTTGAGGGCATCTCTATCTTCTCCCTGATAGACCATGACTTCCACGCACTCCTGGTTGTCGAAGGCGGTGTAGAATGCCTCGCTTTTGGAGATGGGGATGGCGCTGTTTTTACGGATCAGGGGGATGAATGTGAAGGGGTATAACTCTCCGTCCAGCTCTGTCAGCGCGCTGGTGCCAAAGGTGTAGGGGGTGACATCGACCAGTACACTGGAGACCTGCTGGCCTGAGATGATGGCACCCTGAATGGCAGCGCCCGTGGATACACAGAGATCGGGATCCACTTCGCTACGGGGTTGCAGCCCCAGTTCATTTTCCAGTCGCGTGCTGATTAGTGGGGTGCGGGTTGCGCCACCCACCAGCAGGATTTCATCCAGTGCAGAGACGCTGAGGCCTGCGCCGTCGAGCGCAATATGTGCCGCCTCCAGGGTTTTGTCGATGAACCCCTGGATCATCTCTTCGTAGCTGTGCCGTTCAAGCTCCAGGCTGAGATGGATCACCTGCCCTTTCCATTCCAGCAGGTACTCCTCTTCCAGTGTGGCAAAGGGGTTGTCGGAGAGGGTGATTTTGGCCTGCTCGGCGGCGCGTCTTATGCGGGCCTTGGCCTGGCTGCTGAGGTCACTGGCCTGCAGATCATGCTTTTCTGCCAGATGTTCCTGGACATGGTCGATTATCTTTTGATCGAAGTCGTCCCCTCCCAGATGGTTGTCACCATGGCTGGCCAGCACTTCGACCACCCCCTCTTCGAGCCGTACGATGGAGACATCGAAGGTGCCACCACCAAGGTCGAAGACCATGATCTGCTTCTCTCCTTTATGGTTGCTCTCATAGGCAAGCGCAGCAGCGGTGGGTTCGTTGATGATGCGGGCGACTTGCAACCCGGCAATCTCACCTGCATCACGAGTGGCTTGGCGTTGAACATCTGAGAAGTAGGCCGGGACAGTGATAACGGCTTTTTCTACCGGCTCACCAAGATGCTTTTCAGCAACCTCCTTGAGCCGCTTGAGGATTATGGCGGAGATCTCTTGCGGGGTGTAGCTGCGACTGCCCAGCTCGACCTGGGCCTCCTCACCCATGCGCCGCTTGATGGATTTGATGGTATTTTCCGGGCGCAGTGCATATTGGTTGAGGGCCGCTTCGCCTACCAGCAGGGCACCGTCATCCGCCAGCCCCACGACAGAGGGGAGCAGTTTAGAGCCGTTTTGAATCTCGAGTATCTCTACCTGTCCATTGCGCACCAGGGCGACCTCGGAATTTGTGGTGCCCAGGTCGATGCCGATTATTGTTTCGCTCATGATTTCTCTCTTTTGTTGACGACCACTTCTGCTGGTCTAAGCAGTGTTCCCTGATGCAGGTAGCCTTTGCGTTGTTCGGATAATATGATGCCATCCACCCGATCCGGCTGGTTCCCGGTCTCCATTACCTGCATGCAGTGGGGGTCGAGGGGGCGGTTTTGGGTCTCTATTTTTGTCACTTGGTAGCGGCTCAGCAGGCTGTCCAGGCGGCGCAGGGTGATATCCATCCCCTCCTGCAGTGAGGCGACATGGCGGCTGGCTCTGCCTCTCAACCAGGCCCACAGGCCAGGCGGGTAGGCGGCAGCAGCTGTGGTTCCGGCTTCAATCCGGTCACGCAGCTCCAGCAGCTCCAGCAGCAGGGGGCGCTCGATGCTTTGTTGCTGTGCCTTCTCTTCCCGATGGCGGCTTGTCAGCTCATTGCTGAGCTGTTGGTTGTTGTCACGCAGGAGCTCTGTCACTGTTTTGAACTCTTCAATGGCGCTTTTGACCTGGCGTGATTCGATTTTCACCTCGGTCTTTAGTGCCGCCAGCTCGGTAAAGAGGCTATAGAGATCCACATCCCGCGATGCTTGATCAGGGGTAACGTCTGAAGCGGGAGCCGCATCCAGGTAGGCACTGAAGCGCGCCAGTAACTGCTCTTTTTTATCGGTACTTAACATGCACGGGGAACCTTGCTTTGAAGCGTTATAAACCACTTCCATTAGAATCGGCTGGATTTGAAACCACTGCGTAACACCTCTTGGAACTGGGTCAGACCCGGGCGGTTGGCGGTGGCTTCCGTCCCTTGCAGAGCCTGGGCCAGCAGGTCTTCCGGGGTAACAACATCGATACATAGCAGTCTGTTTTTCAGTCGTAACCGACGGGTTTTTATCGCTTCATAGGCCTGCTGTATCGCCTGGAAATGCTCTGGATCTTTGTCCGGCGGGTTTTGGCGCACGGCCTTGAGATAGGCGCTTCGCACCTCTTCATCCGTTGGCGTTCGGGATACGTTGAGTATGAGGTAGGGGTCGTTCATTCAGAATAGATCCATTTGTCTATCATCTGGCGGCGGCTTTTTCTTTGCCGCCTTTTTCTTTGCCGCACGTTTTTTAGGGGGCGCTTTTCTCTGTTTTGCACCAAAGGGGTGGGGGGAAGAGTCAATATCATCAAAGAACCCGCCGCCGCCCTGCTCTATGATGAACTGTTTTAGCGACTTCCGCAGCTCCTCCTCCCCCATCATCTTTTTCATCTTGGCGACTTCATCAGGGGGAAGCGTATCTATCAGCATGTCAACCAGAAAATCCATATCAGGAGCCGCTGGCAGGCCCTGGAAGCCAACCGGATCATCATCAAAGGGATTGAAGCCGCCAAAAGGGTTGGATTCCTCTTCACGTTCCAACAGCTTCTCAATACGGTGTGTGACACCCATCTCGCCATCGTGATGGGATTTGCGCATTGCATTCTCCAGGCGGGAGAGCTCTCTGTCACTGAGCCGGTTGCTCTGCTCAAATTGAGCGTCCAGTTCGTGGTAGACATATACCGGAGCCTGGCGCCAATGTTTCAGGGCGGCTTTGGCAAAGCTTTGGCGCAGGCTCTGAATGTTAAAGTGGTTAAGGGTCTCACAGATCTGCACCCCATCTGAAAAGCTGTAGTTATTGTGAACGCATTTTTTCAGTGGTGCCTTCAGGTTGTTGAATACCGTGCTTATCAACTCTTTATCTTCAGCCTGAAGGGGGCCATTCAGGTTTTTAAACAGTCGCATCAGATCTGGCTGTTCGATCTTGCCGATGGACTTGCTTAGCCCGCACTTTTTCAGCAGGGTGGTGATATTGCACTTTTGCCGGGCCAGCTCCAACAGCAGGTAAAAACGGCCGTTTACCCCGCCACCCAGCTCCTGCTCTGCTGCTTGCAGTTGGGTTCCAGCTGCGCTGGTCTCACCCTGCTTGAACAGCAGCACTCCTTTAACCAGTTTTACCAGAGCCTTGTCAGAGGTGCTTCTGGCCCACTCAGCAGCCGCCTCAAGCTCTTTCTCTGCTAAGGAGTATTTGCTTTGGGTAATCTGTTTGCGGGCATGAGAGAGATGGGCGTTAATCAGAGCACTACGCACCCTTTGATTAATGGGATCTTTCTCTAGAATCCTGGCCGCGATACGGGCGGCTTTTTTGTAGGCATTACTGGCCAGAGCCATCTCCACTGCTTCGATCAGGATGGCGATATCTTCCGGGAAGCGTTTGAGGGCTTGCTCCAGCCAATCGCGAGCTGTTTTTAAATCATTCTCTCTGCGCAGGGCAGGGAGCAGTTGAAGATAACTCTCTTTATCGTCAGGATCGTAATTCAGAGACTGTATTAATAAAGGCAGACTTGCCGCATCGGGAAGCCCCAGTGATTTCTGTATCTCCAGCAAGTGACGTAGCAGTATCGCTATGGTTAGCTTTACATCCGGGGCACTGCCATCATCCATATCCTCCAGGTATTCAAACCCACCCTTCCAGGCATCAATAACCTCCATGGGGTGTGAGCCTTCAAGCGCCAGCCCTTGAGCCTTGATGGTGGTCTGTTCGAGAGGAGTCAGCCTGCCGAAAGCGCGTTTAAACCTGGCGCAACTTTTGGGGCTGTGAATCAGAAGCCGCAGGCAGGCCTGCCTTGTAAAGTCATCTCCAAGCAGTTTCTGGCTGCGGATCAAGATGCGTATCAGGGCGTCTGCTGAGGGAGGTTGATCCAGTTGGGTCAGCTCATGGATGAACTGCATCTGCTGTTTGGACCACCCTTTTGTAGCGGCTGTAAAACTGTGTATCTCGTGGCTCTCTCCAGGCAGTTTGGAGAAGAGCGTGGCATTGGGCTGCAAAGCAAGCTCGACCGCATGGCTCAGAGGGGCAAAGGGAGATTCATCAGAAATGCGAGCAAGCAGCCTGGCGGTGGTTTTGCTTTCATCCGCAGGCAGCTGTAGTGCCTTGAGGATCTGCCGCAGATCCCGATAGGGAGAGCGAAACGGGATCCCCTTGAGCTGCTCCTGCATCTGCTCATCATTTTTCTGGCAATAGGCATTCAATGCCCCCATTGCTGCCGGGTAATCCTGCACCACCGGGTCATTGGCCGGTAGTGTTTTCAGCACCTGGTCGAAGCCCGCGATGGCCATGGCGGCAAACTGTTCTCTTATTGGGGCGACCTTCCCCTGTTCCTGTTCAGGTTGGTTTTTGCTAAACAGCGCCAAGGCCTCATCGATCTGCCCGGTAGCCATCAGTAGCTGAAAAAAGAGCGGCTCACAAAGAGAGCTGCCACATAACTCCGCCCGATTGCGCCAGATTGCAGCCGCCTCCTTGAGCATGCCTTTATCTGCCAGATTACTGGCTCGCCCCTGATAGGCCTTAGCCAGCATCTCCACCCATTCCGGCCGCCGCTCCAGTTTAAGCAGCTCCTTGCAATGGGCAATAACCTCCTTGAATTGCCCCGCCTCCAGAGACTGAATAGCCTGCTGCTCCCGGGTCTCGGGGGTTAGCTGCGCAATGTTTTTTTTACGGTGCTGTGACTGCTTTCGTATTTTTTTCCGTTTGCGGGGCATTGAGGTTTGAGCGTTGTCAATTGAGGATGAAAGTCTGGTATCCGAATATTACCTGAAAAAGCTGCCACTTCCACCTTCATATGTATTAACACCAAGGGCTACGGGGGTTTTTGTTACGCTATCTGAGTCCACAGATCACGAAATAAGCCGTTATGACCCGGCATGAATAATCAGGCTAGGAGACTGTCCGAGAATAGGAATCATGGTGAGGGGAAGCTGGTTTGAGTCAGGTTTTTTCATTATTTGAGGCGAATATTGGGCATATTTAACGAAAATAATGGAGGAATCTGGCCAAATCCAGCTTTTCCTCACTGTGGTTCCTATTCTCGGACAGGCTCCTAGAGGGATATTATTGGAGGCTGAGCCCGGAATCGAACCGAGGTCCACGGCTTTGCAGGCCGCTGCATAACCACTCTGCCACTCAGCCAAGAGGGGCACCATTAAAGCAATCTGGTTAGAGATGCGCTTTAAGGCGAAAAAACCCGGCATTGCCTGCATGGACAGATGATTGCTTCTGCATTATCTGTATTCCCTACATCCGTGTGGGTTATGTAGGCGCTTGGCGTTAGCAGGGGCGGAAGCTGCGCCTGAAGCGACTGCTTTGGGTGCCTGCTTGGGGTTTTTAAAAATTGGAGCGGGAAACGAGATTCGAACTCGCGACCCCAACCTTGGCAAGGTTGTGCTCTACCAACTGAGCTATTCCCGCTTGAGAGGGCGATATTGTAATGGCCTGATTTTCAGAGTCAAGGGCAAACGCCAGCCTTTTCACCTTTATCTATTTTGGTTTCTGGTTCAGGCTGGGCCAGGCTGCGCGCAGGTAGACGACCATTGACCAAAAGGTCAATATTGCAGCCATGTAGAGCAAGACGTAACCAACTGTGTAGATGGGGATGCTCAGGAGATCATCCCGGTAAATCAGCATGGTTATGGCCACTATCTGGGTGACCGTTTTGATCTTTCCGATTGCTGAAACCGCAACCGTGGCTCGCGCACCTATCTCAGCCATCCACTCACGCAGGGCAGAGATGGCAATCTCACGGCCAATGATGATCACTACGGGGATAGCCAGCGCAGGTGTGGGGTCAGCCTCAACCAACAAGATCAGCGCTGCCGCAACCATGAGTTTGTCCGCAACGGGATCCAGAAACGCACCCAGCGGCGAGGTCTGGTTGAGACGGCGCGCCAGATAGCCATCCAGCCAGTCAGTCGCGCCAGCCAGCCCAAACACTATGGCACAGGCGATGTTTGCATCTTCCCATGGCAGATAGAAGATCACGACAAAGACCGGAATCAGCGCAATCCGCGTCAGGGTAAGAAGATTTGGAATGCTGTAGTTCATTCGTCTCCGTGAAAGGCTTCGTAGATCTGTTGCGCCAGCCTGCGACTCACGCCTTCCACCTGGGAAAGGTCATCAACCCCTGCCCGCGCAAGCTCCTGCAGCCCCCCAAACTGGCGCAAGAGGCGCTGACGGCGTTTGGGGCCTATGCCTGGGATCTCTTCCAGTACAGATGCTCTCCGGCTGCGCCCCCGACGCTGGCGGTGTCCCGTAATGGCAAACCGATGGGCTTCATCACGGATCTGTTGAATCAGATGCAGTGCGGGTGAGTTTGGCGGGAGTATAATCGGCGCTTGCTCTCCAAACAAGAAGAGCTGCTCTAGACCCGGTTTTCGATCTGCACCTTTGGCGATGCCAACCAGGGTAACGCCTTGCACCCCCAACTCATCCAGCACAGAGGCTGCTGCTGAAAGCTGACCTCTGCCCCCGTCGATAAACAGGATATCAGGCAGCCGGCTCTCTTCGGCCTGGATACGACGGTAGCGCCGGTTTAAGGCCTGTTCCATGGCGGCATAGTCATCACCTGGGGTGATCCCCTCTATATTAAAACGGCGGTAGTCCGATTTTAGGGCACCCTGGTTATCAAATACCACGCAGGAGGCCACGGTCTGCTCACCGCCAGTGTGGCTGATATCAAAACACTCCATTCGGGCGGGTGGCTCATCCAGATCCAATGCCTGTTGCAGTGCATCCAGCCGCGCCCGCAGGCCGGCCTTGCTGGCCAGTCTGGCATCCAGCGCCAGGCTGGCATTCTGCTGCGCCATCTGTAGCCATCGCATCCGCTCGCCGCGCACACGATCCGTAATCTCAACCCGCCGTCCGGCCTGTTCAGCCAGCACCTCTGTCAGCACCCCGGCATCGTCTGGCATCCTGTTTACAATCACCCGTGGCGGAACCTCTTTGCCGATATAGTATTGCGCCATAAAGGCAGAGAGTACGGCTCTCTCTTGCGCGCCATCTGGCGTTTTTGGAAAGAAAACCTTGTTGCCAAGATTTCGTCCTGCCCGGATAAAAAAGAGCTGGACACAGGCTACTCCGCCTTTGACTGCTACGGCGAGAATATCCAGATCACCACTCTCGCCACTGACATACTGCTTCTCTTGAATGCGTCTTAGAACAGCTATTTGATCCCGGTAGCGGGCGGCCTGCTCAAATTCCAGCTGTGCGGATGCCTGCTCCATGCGTTCAATCAGATGATCTGTCACCTGTCCCGCTTTTCCCTCCAGAAACAGCGTTGCATCCTGCACATCCTCGCTATAATCCTCTTGGGTGATGAGGCCGACACAGGGTGCCGTACAGCGCCTTATCTGATATTGCAGGCAGGGGCGTGAGCGGTTGCGGAAAAAGCTCTCTTCACACTGGCGAACCGGGAAGAGTTTCTGCAGCAGGCGCAGGTTCTCCCGCATGGAGCCGATATTGGGGTAGGGCCCAAAATAGCGGCCACTGCCGCTTTTGGCTCCGCGATGCCATGTCAGGCGGGGGAAGGGGTGATCATTGGCGAGGTAGATGTAGGGGTAGCTCTTGTCATCACGCAGCAGGATATTGTAGCGGGGCTTCAGCGATTTGATCAGCGTATTTTCCAGGATCAGCGCTTCCGCCTCGGTGTGGGTCACGGTGACCTCAATGCCCTTGATCTGGGAGACCATGCTCTGGAGGCGCATATTGAGTGAGCGCGTAAAATAGCTGCCGACACGCCGCCTCAGATCCCTTGCCTTGCCAATGTAGAGTGGCTTGCCCCCCTCATCCAGCATGCGATAGACACCGGGGCGGCAGGTCAGCGTTTCAAGGAAGGGTTTGGGGTCAAATTTTGCGCTCTGGGTTTCAGATGCCATGACCGCAATTATACGGCACAAATCGCGCCGCAATCTCAGCCAGCGTCAATGAGATCCCTGGCACGGGCGAAGACAGCCTGGAACATCTCTGTGGTCAAACGTCTTGTCTGGGTGTTGTATCGACTACAGTGATAGGAGTCAAGCAGGCGCAGACCATTATCAAATTCATGCAGTCGATTATGCCCAAAGGGGTGGCTTTTTTGCCTTAATCCCAGGGCTTTGATGACGGAATTATGGGCGATTGAACCCAACGCAAGCACGATAGACCCTTCATACAGGCTGTACAGCTCATGGGTAAGGTAGGTATTGCAGGTATTGATCTCTGCCCCTACCGGCTTGTTTTGCGGCGGCAGGCACTTCACTGCGTTGGTGATACGACAATCAATCAGCTTTAAACCATCATCGCTGGATAACGACTCAGCTGCTGTGCTGAAGCCATATTGATACAGTGTTTCATACAGCAGGATGCCCGCATGGTCCCCGGTAAACGGACGCCCCGTGGCGTTGGCTCCATGCATTCCGGGCGCCAGACCCACGATCAGCAGAGCGGGATCAGCCACACCAAAGGGCGGCACCGGCCTTGCGTAATAGTCGGGATAGTCCGCTTTAACCTGATCAAGAAAGGTGGCAAGCCTGGGGCAGGCCCTGCAATCAGGGTCGAACAGCTGTGAATCTGACATCGGCTACTTTTGGGATTCAACCAGTCCGTGGCGTATTGCAAGATGGGTAAGATCCACATCCGTATCCACTTCCAGTTTCTCATACAGGCGGTGGCGATAGGTGCTGACGGTTTTGGGGCTTAGGCAGAGTGAGTCTGAAATCTCCTGTGTCTTGGTGCCCTGGATGATCATCATCAATACCTGCATCTCTCGTTGAGAAATCTTGCCAAAGGGCTGATCTTCTGCATGCCCCGACATCTGAGCCAATGCCAGTTTTTGTGAGACCTCGCTTGAGATATAAGGTTTGCCTGCTGCCACCAGGCGTACTGCCTTGAGCATCTCCTGCGCAGGGCAACCCTTGGTCAGATAGCCTAAGGCACCGGCTTCATGCAGTTGCGTTGGAAATGGGCTGTCGGTGTGTACTGTCAGGGCGATCACTTTCAGCTCTTTGTTGATTCGCAGCAGCCTGCGGGTGGCTTCAATCCCCCCGATACCCGGCATATTGACATCCATCAACACCAGATCAGGCTGCGTGGTACGCACAAAATCGACCGCCTCTTCGCCAGAAGAGACCTCTGCAATCACTTCAATATCCTTTGCCTCTCCCAGAATATGCCGAAATCCGGTTCTAACCAGCTCATGATCATCAACCAGCAGAACACGTATCATTGTTGATCTCTCCAGCAAGTCAGGTTGGTTTGATCACTGTGCCCATAAAGCGGGCACAGGCAAAAATCTATACGGCTCTTGCACATAAGGGAACCAACGCAGGGTAAATGGTTTTTTAGCACTACTGCCAATCCGATCTATTCTATTCTTTTGGCTTTATACGACCAGCTGCTGTTTTATACCGCACTCCTTCCAACAGAACAACCACCATAAATGGCACCTGCTTTCAACTTGGAATGTGCGAGGCGTATGCTTTTTCTTACCAACCGTAATAATATTGCTGGATAATAATAGAGGGTAAAGAAAGGAAGCATCCTTGCTTCCTCTTCCGTGATACCAATTGGCGGGGTATTACTTCCATCCTGGGTTGCGTCTGTGCACCGCGTCCTGAACTCCTGTAACTGCATCCATCCTGCGTAATCATGAGCCATTATGCCCACTCCATATAGCCAGAAAGCCCTGAAGAGCATATCCGTGCGCTCTTCAGGGCTCCCTTTGGAGAAGTCCATATCTCCTCATCCATGGCATAAGGCAAGGAGAAAATCCCGTTTCAAGATCCGAGACTCCATGTGTACTTAAATAGTAGCCACCAACAGGAAGGAAAAGAAGATAACCAGTTCCGCAAAAAGTGTGACATAAATCATATTTGTGCCCGTTTTTTGGGTATTCATGCCCGCTCTTTGGGTACTTGTGCCCGTTTTTTGGGTGCTTGTGCCAGTTTTATGGGTGCTTGTGCCCGCTTTTAAGGGTACTTGTACGGTTTTGCTGAAAACCGCTCACCAGGCATACGGAAGCTGACCATGTATAACGATGGTTTTACCGTTGACCGTGATATGCCCACCCTCTTCAAGTGCTTTTATTATGCGGCTGACCATCTCCCGCGAAGAGCCCACCATGCTGGCAAGATCTTTTCGTGGAGGTGCCCGCTCAATCACCATCTCGCCATTTTTTAGCTCTGCCAGTTTAAGCAGAATGCGGGATAACCGGCCATAAACATCCAGCAGTGCAAACCCTTTTACCTCGTCGGTCAAACCACGCAAACGGGCTGTCAGGTCTCGAATAACCCGCAGTGCAATCTCCGGATGCTGGGATATACACTGCATAAAGGCCGCCCTTGAAATAACAATGAACTGGCAAGGCTCCAGCGTAATCACTGAAGCAGAGCGGCAGACCTGATCCAGCAGGGACAGCTCACCAAAATATTCACCCGTTGACTGGAAATTCAGAATGATCTCTTTCCCTTTATCATCCATAAGAAATATCTTGACCTTTCCAGAGGCGATCACATAGAGCGAGTCGCTTTCATCACCATCATTGATGATGACGCTGTTTTTTGGGAAGGATCGGACAGAGGCATGATCGAACAGCGCGTGCAGTTCCCCGTCATCAAGACCTGAAAAGAGGGGAATGCTCTTCAAAAGAGGGATTTTTTCTACCGCCGCCATAAGGTACTATTTCCGCTTCAGCGCTATAACCCCGCTCCATTCTGCGCCCGGAGGGGAGTCTCTGTAGCTGTTAGAAAGATCCAAATAAAAAAGTGACGGGCCATCTTCAGGGTATTTTTGCACAATCTCAGCAAAATAACCGGAGGCCTCTTCCCATTGCTGGCACTTAAATGCAGAAAACGCCTGTTCATACTCAGCCAGCAGGCGGGTTGTCGCTTCAGAACAATCCTGTTTATGCCCCAGGAGTTCAAAAAGGTGTATCGCCCTGGATTTACCTGCCAGATGAAACAGCCCCAGCTCTCTGGTCACCATATTATGAACATCCGTCAGCCCCTCTCTGGATATTAGCAGACGCGTGCCAAAATGCTTGTTTGCACCCTCAATCCGGGTTGCGGTATTGACCACATCCCCAATCGCGCGATATTCATAATGCTCACCCGCCCCCACATCACCAATACAGATCTCACCATAATGCAGCCCAATACGGGTCGGCAGCCTCTGTTCTGGCCGCTGTCGGTTAAACCGCTCTACTGCCGACATCACATTCAGAGCCGCTTGGCAGGCCTTTGTTTTTCTCTCGGCCTGCGGCTCTGGAGTCACCCAAAGCGCCAGCACGGCATCGCCCACCACATCTGACACAATCCCGCCCTGCTCATGAATCGCCTGAAACACAATCTCATAATAGGCATTTAAAAAGAGCCTCAGCTGCGCGGGCTCCATCTGCTCTGACAGCTGCGTATATTGTTCCGCATCGGTTGCCAGACAGACGCCGTATACCATCTCCCCTGCCCCGCCGACGCGTCGTACAGATTTGGCAAGATCCTCTACCGCCCGGGGAGGAAGGTAGCGCCCCAGAGCCAGAGCGATTTTCACTCGCTCGCCATGCGCCTCCTGGTAGCCCAGCAGCATGGTAAAAAAGAGTACCGGCAACAGCTGCACAAAAAGCGGCACAACAACCGGGAGCCATATTGACATGGCAGAGAAGCTAGCCAGCGCCACAGCCACATACCCCACGCTGAGCAAAAAGAGTGCAGCTACGGCCCGCCCCACCGATAACCGGCGACAGACAAAACCAATCAAACCGCCCCATAAGAGCATCAATACAAACGCATAGCCATCCCCCAGCGGTTTTATCCAGGTTTGTTGTAACAGGTTGCCAAAGGCGGTTGCTGCAATCTCAACACCACTGATGTTGTGTCCTGTTTGGCTGTCTGAATATACGGTATAAAAAGTATCCTGCTGATCCCATTGGAAGGCTTCCGATACCCCTACAAAAACCGCTCTCCCTGCAAACAGGGTCTGCATCTCAGCATCACTCATGCTGAATATCCGGTGGTAGGGAACGCTATGGATCGTTCGCGGGGGGCCATAATAGTTTAAAAACTGGCTATGGCCGCCACTGTACATCGAGAGCAGCGACCTCAGCAGTTGATTGTCATCCGCCTCAGCATCCCCTTGCAGCCTGCCTGCCGCCATAAGCAGTGTGCGCATCTGCTGCATATAGGATTCCAGCCCCGGTGATCGCAGCATCTCTGCAGCAGTTGCTGGCAGCAGGGCACCCTCTGGCAGTACGGCTTTATTGAGGGCAGCATAGGCATCCAGGGCATAGTACTGGAAGGCCACCGCAGGCAGCGTTGCCAATCCACCCGTTTCGGGTTTGAATTTCCAGAACTGGCTAACCTTTACCGGCACACCCGGCAGCGCAAAAGGTGCCAGTGCAACCGCGGCATCGGCAAGTATCGGTATCGGATCAACTATCTTCTCTACAAAAACAGTGACTGCCTCCCCATCAGTCTGCAACTGCACCGCATCCTTATGCAGATGACGAAACAGGATCACATTTCCAGCCTGTCGGATCGCATCAGCCAGCGCCTGGTCGCCCGCAGGCTCACGCGGTTCACGGAAGAAGACATCAAAGACAATCACAGCGGCACCGGCCGCAGAGAGTTTCTCTATCAGCCGGGCATGGAGTTGGCGCGGCCATTTACGGTGCAGGCGCTCCAGCCCCAGCTGCTTCATGGATTCGGTGTCCATCATCACCAAGGTAACCTGCTCTGGCGGCGGTTGAACCCCGCGCGCCTGAAACAGCCACCCCAGTCCAAGATCCTCTTCTAACCGGGATGCCCAGGGTGTCAGCAGAAACAGCGCGCCCAGCATGCCATTGACAAGCGCAATAGAGAGTGGTGATTTCAGGCGTCCAGGCATCTATCAGCAGGGAGCAGAGGGGCTTCAGCCGGGTGGGGCAGCAAGATGATCGCCAACGCGGATAATCTGCAACGTATTGGTATGCCCTTCTATGCCTGAGGTATCGCCCTTGGTGATGATAACCACATCGCCCTCTTTCACCGCATCACGCTGCAGGAGCGTCTCAATAATAATCTCGTTGGTTTTTTGGC
>JALSJZ010000041.1 GCA_026989135.1 Sedimenticola sp.
GTATTGGTAACCCTTGCGCCAGGTACCACTCCTGAAGCAGCTGCTGCGGCCGTATCCTCACTGGGCTTTGAAGTGCTGGGTTATGAGCCGGCTTTGGGGGTCATGTTGGTAGGGTTCCAGAGCAATGCGACCACACTGGCAGAGGCGCTAGGGGCGCTTGGCGCAATGCCAGAGTTTGCGGAGGTCGAACCTAATGGGATCGATCAAATTGCCGAGTACACACCAAATGATCCAAGTTATGGCTCACAGTGGGGGTTCACCAAGACTCGGGCTGATGAGGCTTGGGTGATTGCGCGAGGCCAGGGAGTGATCGTGGCCATGCTGGACACTGGCGCTGATCTGGATCACCCGGATCTACAGGCTAATCTCTGGAAATTGAACGTTACGATCCCTATGCCGTGGCCAATACTACCTATTGTAATAAATTCTCTTGGCTTTGATATGGTGGATGGTGACATGATCCCTGAGGATGCTGACGGCCACGGTACGCACGTTGCTGGCACCATTGCTGCGGTGAGCAACAATGGCACGCAGGTGGCGGGTATGGCGCCGAACGCTAAGGTGATGGTAATCCGTACCTTGGGACCAGGTGGTGGCAGCCATGCACAGTTTGCTAATGGCGTTCGTAAAGCAGCTGATATGGGTGCCAAGATTATCAGCTACAGCGGTGGGGGCTCCCATTCAGCGACTAAACAGAACGCAGTGAATTACGCTGTGGGCAAGGGGGTGCTCTTCATCGCAGCAGCGGGTAATGACAGCACGACCTCGAAGACCAGTGCATATCCAGCGGCGTATACCAACGTAATGGCTATTGGTTCCACTACGTCCACCGATGGGCGCTCCGGGTTCTCCAATCGTGGCAGCTGGGTTGCTATGGCGGCACCAGGTAGCAGCATTATGTCCACTTGGCTGGCCGGTGGAATCAACACCATTGGTGGCACTTCCATGGCTACTCCTCATGTCAGTGGTGCTGCAGCCTTGGTTTGGGGGCACCTGTCCAGCCCAACGGCGACTAAGGTGAGGGATCGGCTGTTGAAGAATGCCAAGCCATTGCCGGCAGCATTGCAGCTGGGCGCTGGACGCTTGGACGTGTTCGCCTCGCTGTTCAATTCGACCTTTGAGATGGGCAATTTGAGTGGTTGGGTCAAGTCTGGGGCGGCTTCATCTGTAGCTGCACTAGGGCCGCTCGCTCCGCCGGATCGCGCCAGAATGGCGTACATTTCCACTGGCCCGGCTGCGACTAATATTTCTACATCCATGTCCCAGGATTTCACGGTGCAGGCTGGAATCAGCAGTATACCAGTGCAACTTGAGTACAACTTTGTAACTGAGGAATACCCGGAATGGGTGGGTACGCAGTATAATGACTGCGTTCAGATCAAGCTGCAAACTCCAGATGGCAGCATCCACACCCTCGCCTACGAGTCAGTGAATAGTTCCGATTTTTCTCCTGTGGGAGGGGTTAGCCTGCCCGGTGGGGACGATACGGTCGGCCAGACGGGCTGGAAAACAGTGGCAGTAAATGTCCCTGTGACACAGGGGGCTGGTAAGTACCGGATCTTTATCACGGATAAGGGTGACGACATCTTTGATTCGGTACTCCTCATGGACGATATTCGTTTCAAAGCCTCGGTTGCGACTACGACGCCACTTCTTGGGCTGGTGTGCAATTGATTAACTGCTGGCATACCGATATTTGAAAAACACATAGCGCTACGGTAGGGAAACTGTAGCGCCACTCTTCTTTAGTTTGCCAGCTGATACTATCGCTGCCTGTAGCCACCAACATACAAGTGACCTGATGGCCTGTCACAGGTTCCAGATATTGTGCTTGGGAAACGTATGGCGTTGAACCCAACATAATACCGTTGAAACACTATTATAATCTGCATCATGATTTTACATCAGCTGAAGCGCTCTTTGCTCCTTGCTCTGTTTCCACTGTTCCTCTTCTCGTGCAACAGCAACGAACCGGATGTAGCGGGCAAAAAATCCAGTCAGACTGAGGTTGCAGAGCAGAGAGCGGCTGTATCTATGGCCTTAGAAACACGGAAACTGAATGCCGATGCGCTTCGTATAGAAGAGATATTGCCGATGCTGCGCATGTGGGCCTCGTCAGATGAGTTTGCGGCGTTTTGGCTAGAGTATGGAGCGGAACCGGTACCTGCGATCGATTTCCAGAAGGCGGTTGTTGTTGGTATATTTCTCGGCAGCAAGCCGAACCTTGGATATGCGGTGGCGATAGACGGCGTTTCTGTAGTTGGTGATGAATTATTGGTAGCGTATCGCAATATTCTGCCTGACCCGAAAATGGATTATCCAGCGATGATTGTATATCCCTATGAGCTGATCGTAGTGGAAAGCACCGCCAAACAGGCTTTTTTCAGAGCAGTTGATTAAATGGATAAAGGTGTATTGGTTGCAACTTAGTCAGATGGTCTGATATTGATGGGGGTGAGTAGAACTGTATTACATTACAGATGGAGGGGTGTTAAGAGATTTTTTAAAGGTTAAAATCTGGAACAGGTTTTGCCATAGGTTTAGCAAATAGGCGGTGTGCAGGTAGGAATCAGCACACAAGGATAATTGGGATAATCAGTCTAAAAAAGGGATGGACATGAAGAATAAACAGTGGGGGATGCTTTGGACAGGGCTGCTGTTTTTGGGGTTGAGCAGCGCAACGCAAGCAACTTTGTTTGATCGTGGCAGTGGTCTGGTTTACGACTCAGCTCTTGATATTACCTGGCTGGCGGATGCAAACCTGGCTGCATCTCAAGGAGCAGATGCCGACAATAATGGCCTGTTGACGCAGCAGGAGGCGCTGGAGTGGGCTGCAAATTTGGTCATATTTGATTCGGTACGAGGTGTGAATCTTGGCAACTGGCGCCTGCCGGTGGCCAGTTTTGTCGATGCAAATACGCATAATATTGGTGAACTGGAGTCCCTCTTCTATGAGTTAGGTGGCACCTGGGATCAGAATCTGTTTACCGTCAACCCGGCAGATCCGGATCTGGCCTTTTTTTCGAATATCCAGACGGGCTGGTATTGGGGGGAAGGCACGGGTATTGTAAACCATAACCATCGCGATCTGTTCTCTTTCGATGAAGGGGTAGCGCAGCATGACACTCTAGGTTGTGCTCAATGCCATGTCGCCCAGAATGCTCCTTACCCAATGCTGCTTAACCGTTTGGACTTTTATGCCTGGGCGGTGCAGGATGGTGATGTTGGTGCAGCACCCATTCCAGAACCCGCCACGTTTGCCCTGATGGCTCTCGGCGTGGCAGGTCTTGGTTTCTGGCGAAAGAGACCGGCCTAAGTACTCTTATTGGGATAATCCTAGATTCCGCAGTTGACCGCTATGAGGATGGATCAACATATTGATATGCATGGTGTTTTATGCCTTTATCCAACTTACCTGCTGGGTGAACTACGCTACGGGGCGGATTACACGCTTGCGGCGGTGTATGACCGTGTCGCCTAATGCGCCTGCTGTTGGTGCAACTCCTTGAAATAGAACAACTATTCTACGTCGTTGCGCCTCGCCTAAAGCGCCTGCTTTTGGTGCCATACACCGCCGCAAGCGCACACTCCACCCCGTCCAACTGCGGATTCTAGGATAATGCCTCGCCACTAAACTCAATACCTGCCCAGCCGGTTTTTATAAAGTTGCGAATATTTTGGTGATCTGTGCCATTGGGGTGTTGCAGCACGTCTTCACGGTAGTAGTGGCCAAAACAGGCCAGGGTCTGCGCCGCTGACAGATCATGCAGCTGGCCAAATGCGTATATCTTGCAGGAGCCTGAGTTTTGCCCCGCCTCATTGGTCAGGTCACCATTGCGAAATGCGGTTGGGGTGAAGCGGTATGCTTGATCAATAACCGCCATGCTTTGATCAAACTCGATCGTTTCAGGGCTGTTTTTGAGGGCTTGCAGGAAGGTTTCAAGTGTCATGGTTGGACTCTGTTACATATTGAAATAAATGCGGTTATTTTGCCCAGCGATCTTCCGCCTCTTTGTCGCTATGACGGGCATCCACCCAGCGATCACCTTCGGGGGTGCTCTCTTTTTTCCAGAAAGGGGCGCGGCTCTTCAGGTAGTCGATAATGAATTCGCAGGCCTGAAAGGCTGCGCCACGATGGGCGCTGGTGACCGCAACCAATACGATTGGATCTTGTGGTTTCAGTTCGCCAACCCGATGGATGACCCGGGTGCCGATCAGATCCCAGCGCTCTTGGGCTTCAGTGACGATCGCCTCCAGCGCCTTCTCGGTCATGCCGGGGTAGTGCTCCAGGGTCATGGTGCGGATGGTATCGCCCTCGTTGATGTCACGCATCAGCCCGATAAAGGAGACCAGCGCGCCGATGGCCGGGCTGGCGGCACGCAACTCATCCTGTATGGCCGTTATATCGAAGGGCTCGGTCTGTATGGAGATCTGATGCATGTAGGGTTATCCGCCCGTAACGGGGGGAAAGAAGGCCACTTCATCGCCATCCTTGATGCGGCTGGTTGGGTTGGCCACCTCCTGATTGATGGCCGACATCATGGTTGAACCGCCAAAGGCCTCTTCCCAGACGCCGCCCCGGTTGCGCAGCCGGTGGATCAGTGAGGCGATATCGGTGAGGTCAGCGGTCAACTCCAGTGCTTCTGATTCGGTTCCCAGCTGCTCTCGCAGGCGGGCGAAGTAGAGGATATTGATCATGATAAAAGTGCGTTGAAGGGGAGAAACTGGATCTTCTCTCCGCGGCTCAGCGTCTGCTGCTCAGGGATGATCGCCAGGCCGTTGGCCCAGGTCAGGGAGCTGAGCATGCCGGAGGAGCGGCTTTTGAAGAGGCTGACACGGGCGGTGCCGCTCTCATCCAGCGCCAGCCGGGCGCGGGCAAACTCGCGGCGTTTGTCGGGTCTGTTCCTGTCAAAATCGGCAATGGCGGTGATGGGTGTGGGCAGCACCTCTTCGGTGATCCCCTGGCAGCTCAGGATATAGGGGCGGGCAAACAGGCAGAAGGTGACAAACAGGGAGACCGGGTTGCCGGGTGTGCCAATAAACGGGGTTTCGCCGATGTGACCGAAGGCGAGGGGTTTGCCGGGGCGGATGGCGATCTTCCAGAGATCCAGCGAGCCAAGTTTCTCAACTGCAGGTTTGACGTGATCCTCTTCACCGACGGATACGCCGCCCGATGCGAGCACCAGATCAGCCTGCTCGGCACCGCGCGCCAGGGCGTCACAGGTGGCCTCGAAGGTATCTTTCACAATACCCAGATTGGTAATATCGCAGCCCAGTGCCTGCAACAGGCCAGCCAGTGTGAACTGGTTGGAGTTGAAGATCTGCCCTGGCCCCAGTTTGCCGCCGGGCATGATCAGCTCATCACCGCTGGAGAAGAGTGCCACCTTGAGTCTGCG
>JALSJZ010000042.1 GCA_026989135.1 Sedimenticola sp.
GGGGATGACGAATGTGCGCCATGTGGACGCGGATCTGATGGGTTCGCCCGGTCTCCAGGTTAATGCGCAGATAGCAGTGGTGCGCAAAGCGCTCCAGTACGCGGTAGTGGGTAACGGCCGCTTTTCCACCCGGCACCACCGCCTGTTTGACCCGCTGCACCGGGTGACGCCCAATGGGCGCATCCACCGTGCCACCAGCGACCAGCACCCCCCTTGCAACTGCCCGGTACTCCCGCTTCACCGCTCTGGCCTGTAGCTGTTCAACCAGTGATTTATGCGCCATCGGCGTGCGCGCCACCACCAGCAGGCCGCTGGTCTCTTTATCCAGACGGTGCACGATACCTGCTCTGGGCAGTTGAATCAGGTTTGGATCATAATTCAGCAGGGCATTTTGCAGGGTGCCATCGCGGTTGCCCACCGCTGGATGCACCACCAGCCCGGCAGGTTTATTGATCACCAGCAGCTGCTCATCTTCAAACAGCAGATCCAGCGGAATGGCTTGCGGACTGCACTCAACCTGCTCTTCCAGCCGCGCCTCCAGCTCGATCTGCTCCCCCCCGTGCACCTTGTCCCGTGGGCGGCATCCCTGGCCATCCACCTTGACCAGACCCGCTTTCACCCACTGCTGCAAGCGGCTGCGCGAGTAGTCAGGGAAGAGCTTTGCCAGCGCCTGATCCAGCCGCTGCCCCGCCTGTTCGGGTTCAACCTGCGCCTGTAGCACTCTGATTTCAATTGTCACGGTCTGGCCTTTGATGGGTATCTGATCGCTGATTATAACCTGCAAAAGGTGAAGCCACTGTGCCTGTTTTACTGCTTTAAGGTATACTCATCTCCCCTGTTTTCGAGCAACCCTAAACACCATGGCCATTACCCGTACCCTTGCCCTGCTCCTGGCAATATCCCTGCTCACCGGCTGCTCCTGGTTCTCTTCCAAAGACAAGGGCGAAGAGTCCCGTAACTGGAGCGCCAGCAAATTCTACGCCGAGGCCTCTACCGCCATGAAAGAGCGGGACTTTGAGCGAGCCATTGAATACTATGAGAAGCTGGAGGCGCGCTACCCGTTTGGCCGCTATGCCACCCAGGCTCAGCTGGATGTGGCCTACGCCTATTACCAGTACGATGAGCCGGAATCTGCACTGGCGGCGCTGGATCGCTTTATCAAACTGCACCCGCGCCACTCGCATGTTGACTATGCCTACTATCTGAAAGGCATCGTCAACTTCAACCGCAGCATCGGATTTATCGACCGCTTTCTCCCCACCGATGTCTCCCAGCGCGATGCCGGGGCGGCGATGGATGCCTTTGACGATTTCTCCGAGCTGGTACGCAAATTCCCAGAGAGTAAATACTCCAAAGATGCCCGCAAACGGCTGCTCTATCTGCGCAACAACATCGCCAGGCATGAGCTGCATGTTGCCCGTTATTATATGGATCGCGGTGCCTATCTCGCTGCGGCCAACCGCGGCATCTATGTGGTTGAGAACTACCAGCGTGCGCCTGCCGTCAGAGATGCGCTGAAGATCATGGCCGAGGCGTACGACAAACTGGGGCTGGAGAAGCTGTCAGCCGATGCCCGCCGCGTGCTAGCGCTCAACGAGAAACAGGGGAAATTTGACTACATCGATAAGGCTGAAGCCGACTCAAAGCCACTGGGACGCAAGGTTTGGGAGTATCTGGAACTGGATGAAAACTAACGCCGCTGTTTTGGAAACGGGACGACTTGCAAGCAAAGCCGCCAGCACGAAAAACGACTCAGAATTACGCTCACTCAGGTAATTGTTAACACCCCCTAACCCATCCAGAAACCGGTGCATTACCATGAAGAGCATGAAGCACATGAAGAAGGTTAAAGATAATCAAGCTGCTAACTGAGCCGGTTTTTAATGCCGCCAAGGGCCGTCTCTCAGGAGTTTTGCAAGCACCTCAACTTCATGTGCTTCATGCTCTTCATGGTAAAAAACAGTGTTTCTGGGTGAACACCACTTAGATCGCCGTCTCATCCTCTTCCCCGGTTCGGATGCGGATCACCCGATCGACCGAGGTCACAAAGATCTTGCCATCACCAATCTTGCCGGTGCGTGCCGCAGTGGTTATCGCCTCGATGCACTCATCCAGCTGGTCATCGTTGATCGCTATCTCAATCTTGATCTTGGGCAGAAAATCGACCACATACTCGGCTCCGCGATAGAGCTCCGTGTGCCCTTTCTGGCGTCCAAAACCCTTAACCTCTGTGGTTGTCATCCCTGTGATACCAACCGCAGAGAGCGCCTCGCGCACATCATCCAGCTTGAAGGGTTTAATAATCGCATCAACTTTTTTCATTGTCTCTCCACTCCCATGGTTTCTTGGATGTCACCTAAATCCTGCAAGTGCTCGCACTCACATAGCGCAAGCTATTGATCCGTATAGCGATATAAAACTTTTCAGCCATCACAATAAGGATGACACTCAAAGTTGTCATTCACTCTACGAATCAATATCTTACACTCTGCAAGCACGATCACTTGCAGGATTCAGGTGTCACTATTTTAGCAGCATTTTCATAACTAAAACCCGCTTGTTAACGGGTAGCGCCGGTCTCGCCCAAATGCCCGCCGGGTTATTTTGATCCCTGGCGGCGCCTGCCGCCGCTTGTACTCATTACGATCCACCAGGCGGGCAACCCTCTGCACCGTGGCCTCATCATAACCCTCTGCAATAATCTGCTCTACACTCTGATCCTGCTCGACATAGCGCAGCAGTATGGCATCCAATATATCGTAGGGGGGGAGACTGTCCGAATCTTTCTGATCAGGGGAGAGTTCCGCTGAGGGCGGACGTTCAATCACCCGCCGGGGGATCACCGGGGAGAGGCGGTTGCGATACTCCGCCAGCCGGTAGACCAGGGTCTTTGGCAGATCCCGAATCGGGGCAAAGCCACCGGCCATATCGCCATACAGGGTGGAGTAGCCGACCGACATCTCACTCTTGTTGCCGGTTGTCAGCAGGATCTTCCCCTTTTTGTTGCTGATGGCCATCAGCAGAATGCCCCGGCAGCGCGCCTGTATATTCTCCTCTGTCACATCCTTTGGCAGACCCGCAAACTCCTCTGCTAACATCTCCTGAAAAGCGGTGAAGGCTGGTTCAATGGGGATCGAGCGATACTGCACACCCAGCAGCTCTGCCTCCTCTATCGCATCCTCATTGCTCATATCCGCTGTGTAGCGGGATGGCATCATGACCGCTTCCACCTGATCGGCACCCAGGGCATCGACCGCAATGGCCAGCGTGAGGGCCGAATCAATGCCCCCGGAGAGCCCCAGCACAGCCCCCTTGAAACCATTCTTGGTGATGTAGTCCCGCACCCCCAGCACCAGCGCCGAGTAGATCGCCGCCTCTTCACTGGGGGATGCTTCAATCTTCCCAGGCTTGATGGCTCCTTCGGTGCTGATCTCCAGCAAGGGTTGATCCTCACTAAAAAAGAGGCTGCGCTGTATCAGCTTGCCCTGGGCATCCACTGCAAAGGAGCCGCCATCAAAGACCAGTTCATCCTGCCCCCCGATCAGGTTGACATAGATGATGGGCAGGCCATTCTCACGCGCGCGCTGCTGCAACAACTCTTCCCGCTCCGGTGCCTTGCCACTGTGGTAGGGTGAGGCATTGAGGTTCAGCAGCAGCCGCGCCCCCGCCGCTGCCGCCTGGGCAGCGGGTGCCCTCTCCCAGATATCCTCACAGATCGTCAACCCTATCGGGAGACCTTTGATCTCAAACAGGCAGGGTTCCGATCCGGCCTTAAAATAGCGTTTCTCATCAAATACGCTGTAGTTTGGCAGCTGCTGCTTGTGGTACTCCGCCACAATCCCGCCATCCCGGATCACCCCTGCGGCATTGAACATCTGCCCACCCTGCATCTTTGGGTAGCCCAGAATAACGTCAATACCTGCGGTAGCGGCACCAATCTGCAGCAGTGCCGCCTCAACCCGTCGCATCAATTCAGGCCGCAGCAGCAGATCCTCTGGCGGATAGCCCGTCAGGGTCAGTTCAGGAAAGATGACCGCATCCGCATGCTGCTTATCACGGGCATGGCGCGCCGCTTGAATCACACGGTTGGCATTACCGGTAATATCACCCACCAGTAGATTAAGTTGCGCTAATGAGAGACGAAGGCTCAATAAAAATTCCTCAGTTATGGAGAGTTTCACAAAATGCTTTTATCTCGTTGCATATATCTTGAAACATAAAAACAGTGCTATTCTGATTTAAAGACAACTCTTTGGCAAAAGATAAAAAACCATCGCAGACCATGCCAACCAGGCAACCTAAAACAGACCAATCCGACAAACTGCTACGGCTGGGGCAGGCGCACCCAAAAGATCTGCTGAGGCTCTTTTTTATCTACCGGCTGCTGCTCTCTGGCCTGCTCACCCTCCTCTTTTTCTTTGATCTGCCACCCGAGATGCTGGGCAGCCACCATCCTCTGCTCTACTCATTTACTGCGGTATGCTACTCCCTGCTGGTACTCGCCAGTGGTCTCTTTCTGGTGACAAAACGCCTCTCTTACGAGCATCAAACCGATTTTGCCGTCTTTACCGATATTGTCGCCATCACGCTGCTTATGCACGCCAGCGGTGGTGCGGGAACCGGGCTGGGCATGCTGCTCCTGGCCGCTATTGCTGCAGGCAGCCTGACCATACGCCTGCACACCACCTTCCTCTATGCCGCAACCGCCACCATCGCGGTTTTGGCCGAGCAGCTCCTCACCCAGCTCCATCACCAGACCCCGGTCACCGCCTATACCCAGGCCGGGCTTTTGGGTGCCTCCTTTTTTGCCATGGCGCTGCTGGCCGATGTGCTCTACAAACGGCTGATAGAGAGCGAGCGGCGGGCCAGCCAGCATCAGCTGGATCTGGCCGATATGGCACAGCTCAACGAGTACATTATCCAGCACATGCAGACCGGCATCATCATTACCGATAGCAGCGGCCGCATTCGACTGAAGAACGAGGCCGCCTGGAATCTGCTAGGCATACCGGAAGAGGAGCAGGAGTCATCACTGACAAAGCTCTGTCGGCCACTCGCAGGCCAGCTCAACAGATGGAAACAGCACCCCGACCACGAAAGACACACCTTCAGATCCACCGCAGAGGGGCGTGATCTCCAGGCCAACTTTATCCCCCTGGGCGGAAGAGAGCAGCTGGGCACGCTTATCTTTCTTGATGACTGCGCCCTGGCCACCGAGCAGCTGCAGC
>JALSJZ010000043.1 GCA_026989135.1 Sedimenticola sp.
GAGCTGGCTCATCATCGTGCGATGACTCTGCGCTGGCGTCTGTACGCCATCGCGGCAAAAGTGGTCAGAACGGGCCGTCAGCTATTTGTAAAGATGCAGGAAAAACATCGAATCCTGTTGGAACGAGTGCTAATTGCGCTGAAGGAGTTTAAGCCGCCGCCCATTTAGCCCAATACCGAACAAGAATGACGGCTTATACAGGATAGATCCGTCCAAAATGGCCAATTAGGCGCTGAATACGCGCAGAGAAACGGTTTTTGACTAAACCTCTCTGCCATATCCGCTGTGAAGGCCGATTATAAAACTTGAAAGAGGAATTCAGAGACCCTTGGAGCACAGATGGGACTCTATCTGGGGATTTGGGTAAATTAGAACATTATTGCAAGGTAGCGCCAAAAAAAACGGATACTGGCCAACAGGCTGGTATCCGTTTTTTGAGAAAGCTGTGCTACTCGCTCTCTTCGCCTATAGTCATATTCTCTTTATTCTCTTCAACAATCATTTCACCAACCCCTTTCACATTGTAGAGTGCATTGATTGACATAAAGGATCCATGCTTCTTTCTATAATCAACAATCGCCTGCGCCTTGACTGGGCCAACGCCTTTTAGCGTGCTCGCCAGGGTTTCAGCATCTGCCGTGTTAATGTTGACCTGATTGCTGAGTGCCACGCTGGAAAACAGCAGAAACAGTAACGTAATAAAAATTCGTAAATAATGCGCCATATTTTTAACTCCTTTTGGATAGTGTTGAGCGGCTCTTATCTTATAAGGCTAGACGCTAAATCTCATGGCATCAATCTGCCCTGATCTCGGTAAGAATATCCTGAAGACTTTGTAGTGGGTCAGGTGCCGCTGTGATAGGCCGGCCTATAACCAGATAGTCTGCACCACTGTTTAGCGCATCAGAGGGGGTCATAATGCGCCGTTGATCATTTAATGCTGCCTGACCCGGCCTCACCCCCGGTGTTACCAGCAGAAACCCAGGGCTGACCGCAGCTCTCACATCAGCAGCCTCCAGTGGCGAGCAGACAATGCCATCCATTCCGCTACGCTCTGCCAGCCTGGCAAGCCTAACCACATTCGCGACCGGGGTTCCGGTAAAGCCTGCCTCTGCAATATCTTCCTGTTCAAGGCTGGTGAGGATGGTTACTGCAACCAGCAGCGGTCTCTGTGGCAATCTCTCCAACCGATCCCTTGCGCCTTCCATCATGCGCCGTCCACCGGAGGCATGCAGATTGATCATCCAGACCCCCAGGTCAGCTGCCGCAGCACAGGCGGCTGCAACCGTATTCGGGATGTCGTGAAATTTCAGATCCAGGAAAACATCAAACCCCTTTGTTACCAATGTCTCCACAAAAGAGGGGCCAAAACGGGTAAACATCTCTTTGCCCACTTTCAGGCGGCACAGGGTTGGATCAAGTGCTGCAACAAGTTCAAATGCTGGCTCTGCAGAGGGGAAGTCCAGTGCCACAATAATCCGAGGGGCTTTTTCCATTATCGTCATAAGTCAAAACCAGTTATTCATTTTATGCCTGCATCATCCAACCCCAGGAGCGGTTTGATGCTGTTCCATGAGTTGCAGCCTGGGCATTGCCAATGCAGTGTTTTAACCTCAAGGCCACACTGCTTGCATTGATAACCAGGGCGTTTATCAATAAGCATGCTGATCTGTTTATATAGAATTGAAAAGGTGACGGCTAAAGAGCCTTCGGTGCATTTGCGGCTGAGATCAATCAGTTTTTGCACGCCATCAAGGCTGGAGTGTTCATACAGGTAGCCAGATACAAACTCTATAGCGGCCTGATCGTCTTTATCTTCCTGCACCAACGCTGCCAATGCCAGCATCACAGAAACCTGCTTCTGCTGTTGGTATAGCTGTTGCAGATAGGCGATCAGCTTATCGCGTTGATCCAACTCAGAGTGGCACTGCACCAAAAGAGGCAAAATCTCTGAGATGAAGGCCGGATCTTGTGCGACAACCTGGGTCAATGAGTTGATTGCTGCCGCATACTCTTTTTGAGCCATCTCCAGCTTGCCCTGCACCAACGCTGCACGCACACAGGAGCCATCACTCTCCTGGGCTTTTTTTAGCAGCTCTGCTGCCTCTAGATAGTGGTGTTCTCTACGCGCTATGACAGCCAGTTCGCAATAGTAGTGAGCCCGCTCTGTAGAGAGTGTCTCTCCTGTTATCTCCTCCAGCTTGGAGATAACATCCAGACATTTTGTCCAGTCCTTCTCCTGCTGATAGATGATGCGAAGATTTTGCAGTGCGGGGGCTTCATGCTGCTTTATTTCAAGCAGCTCAGTCAGCAGGTTTTCTGCCCGGTCAAACAGGCCGGCACGCATATAGTCCAGCCCCAATTCCAATAGCGCCTGGGCTCGTTGTGCGCGATCCAGTGTGGATCTGGCAATCAGATTCTGGTGTATGCGGATTGCGCGTTCAACCTCGCCACGGCGACGAAAAAGGTTGCCCAATGCCAGGTGGGTCTCTACTGTTTCAGCGTCTATTTCGAGCATCTGAACAAACAGGTCAATGGCCTTGTCCGGCTGCTCGTTTAGCAGATAGTTCAATCCCTTGAAATAGGCTGGGTTCTGCTCCCTCTCTAATGCGGCGGCTCCCTGTCGCTTACTGCTACGCTTCGCTGCCACCCAGCCAGAAGCCGCTGCTACAGGAAGTAGCAGCAGCAGGAGTTCCACCATGAAGATTACTGCTCCTTTAGTGGGAGCGCACTAAGGTTGCCAACTCTTACTGCATCGGAATGAGCCTTACGCTGCAGTTTGGAATTTTCGCGCTTGAGTCGCATCAGTATGCCAATGGCCACCAGAGAACCGAGGATGGCACCTGCGCTGATCGCGCCGACAAGTACAAGGGATAGTGGCAGTTCTATACTGCCAAGGCCATAGTTCAGCACCACGTTTCCTGGGTTGGTCACCGCAATGGCAACACCCAGCACCATAACAAACAAGACAATTATCAACTTTATAAAACGCACGCCCAGGTACCCCCATATTTTTATCAGGATTGCTCTATGATACTCGGAGTATATCTAAAGAAGCTACCAAGTGCCTGCCAGATTTAACCATTTTGGCGAAAATCCGGAAGAGCACTCAGATGACATGCGGCACTATAGCATCATGCAAAATCATCTACTAGGGCGTCACTATGAATAGTGCGCACGCTGCGCAGTGCCAGCTCATCCTCTTCAAGCTCATACCCTTCTGCGCCTTGCTCGCCAAAGGAGGGTTGATTGAAAGAGTGGGATGATGCTCTCCCCTCACCTGCATTACGCTGGTTTACATCCACATTGGCCAATTGCAGATTGTTTTCATTCAACATCTCGCGCAAGCGGGGTATCGAGGCCTCCAGCGCCTCCCTGACCATGCCATGCTGTGCAGTGAATGTCACATTGGCTTGGTCATTGCGGATGGATATCCGGATATCGACCGGCCCAAGCTGGGGTGGCGTAATCCGCACCTCTGCACTCTGAACCTGGCGTCCAACCATCCAGAGGATACGTTCACCCATGGCCTGATCCCACCCTCTTTCACCCATTGGAGTATGGATCGGCAGCGCCGTACTCAGTGGATTCAGCGCAGTGGGTTGAGGGGCATTCTGTAACACTACCCCGGATGGCGCCACAGGAACGCTGTTTATGGCAGTCAATCCAGCCTCTGTTGTGCGAAAGAGATTGTTCATGGGCGCTTTTTGAGCGACCTGTGCCAGCAGGGCTTCACTCATGCGATGTTGCCCCGTGGGTGGCTGCTGATCCGAATCAGCTGAAGTATTATTCGGGTTAAGTGGCAACCCGGCCACATCATTATCCATAGTAGAAGGGGGCACAGCCTGTCCAGCAGCCACCGGCGGTGCTGCTTTTCTATTTCCAGCCTGTTGCATTGCCGCTAGCTGATTTGCTGGAATTGGGACTGGGGCTGTTGTTGGCGCTGGAGCTATAATGGGAACTGGAGTTGGGGCTGCTATTGGGCTTGTGATAATTGGCACTATAGCCTGTTCCACGGGCGCTAATGTCTCTGTCTGCTCTGTAACAACCTCATCGGCCGCCTCGATAACGACCTCTTCTGTACCTGCTTCAGAGAGCTGCTGCTGTAATGCGGCAAGAATTTCCTCTACCGGCAATGTTTGCCCCTCTGAAGATATATTTATCTGCCCCTCTGCAAGCATGCTTTCCAGCTGCGCGAAATCTTCTGCGGAGAGCAGCATTTTAAGCTCTTCCAGTATCTCAACCATGGAGGATTCCGTGCTTAGCAGCTCAGCAAAATCACCACTGGCAACCACTGCCTCGCTGCTACCCGCTTCAGTGGCAGGCAGCCCAGGTGTTGTGGTTCCAGCTGTTGTCTGGGGTGTAAGGGAGGTACTGGAAAATAGATCTACCATATTTCAAACCAATTAAGCGGCCATCCGTAGTGCTTAACTAGCAGGTAATATGCCAAGCCTGCTCAATCGGCAGCAATCAAACCTGTAGATATGGACAAAAGGGGCTTAAACAGGCGGGTTAACGCAACCCCAGGACATCCTGCATATCATATCGACCGCTCTTCTGCTGGCTGATCCAGAGTGCTGCACGTGCGGCACCGCTGGCAAATGTCATGCGGCTTGAGGCTTTGTGGACAATCTCAATCCGCTCTCCAGGCGTAGCAAACCAGACGCTGTGCTCTCCCACCACATCACCGGCACGGATGGTCTCAAAACCAATGGTTTGGCGATCACGCTTGCCGGTATGGCCCTCCCGGCCATAGACAGCACAGTCGTTCAGATCACGCCCCAGGGCGTTTGCCACCACTTCGCCCATATGCAGGGCTGTACCGGATGGTGCATCCACTTTATGCCGGTGGTGTGCTTCAATGATCTCAATATCAGCCGTGTCGCCCATGACCCGCGCTGCAAGATCCAGCAGTTTAAAGCAGAGGTTGACGCCGACACTCATATTGGGCGCAAACATGATGCCAATCTCTTGCGCTGCCTCATCCAGACGTTGCTTCTCTTCATCAGAGAGGCCGGTGGTGCCGATCACCATCGGCTTGGCGGCTGCACGGCAGAGTTCCAAATGCGCCATGGTGGCTGCCGGTGCAGTAAAATCAATCAGTACATCAAAGTCATCCATCACTTCAGAGAGTGCGGCTGTCACAGCAACACCCACTGTTCCCACACCCGCCAGATCACCCGCATCTGCCCCGATCAAGGTGCTGTGTGGTTGCTCTGTTGCTGCCCCCAATACAAGGCCTTCGGTCTCTTGAACCGCTTGAATCAAGGTCTTTCCCATGCGCCCGGCAGCGCCAACAATTGCGATTCGAATCATAGGTTTTTCTCAATCAGGTCTCACTAGTTAAAGAGGGGCGTCTGATGCTACTTGGCCAGCCCAATGCTTTCAAAAAAGTGTTTTACACCATCCATCCAGCTGCTGGAGTGAGGGCTGTGGGTCGATCCGCCCGCACGCATGGACTCATCCAGCTCTTCAAGAAGCTCTTTTTGTCGCTCTGTCAGATTGACTGGTGTCTCGATCTTGACCCGGCACATGAGGTCACCCACTGGGCCACCTCGCACCGGCTTTACCCCTTTACCGCGCATTCTGAAGAGTTTGCCTGCCTGTGTCCCGGCCGGGATCTTCAGCATCACCTTGCCATCCAGGGTTGGAACCTCCAGTTCACCTCCCAGTGCTGCTTTGGCAAAGCTGATGGGGACTTCACAGAAGAGGTGGCTATCCTCACGGGTAAAGATCTTGTGCTCTTCAACCGACACCTGGACATAGAGGTCACCGGGCGGCCCGCCATGCTCACCCGCCTCGCCCTCACTGGCCAAGCGGATACGATCACCAGTATCGACACCGGGTGGTACCTTTACAGAGAGGGTTTTGCTCTCCTGCACCCGTCCACTTCCACGGCAGCTGGGACAGGGGGTTTTGATAATAGAGCCGCTGCCCTGACAGCGTGGGCAGGTCTGCTGGATAGAGAAGAAACCCTGCTGCATGCGCACCTGTCCATGTCCGCCACAGGTGGTGCAGAGTTCCGGTTTGCTGCCTTTCTTTGCACCGGTTCCCCGGCAGGGTGAACAGGATTTGTGCGTTGGAATACGAATCTTGACGGTGGTTCCCGCCACGGCCTTTTCCAGGGTGAGGTTCAGGTTGTAGCGCAGGTCTGCACCCCGGTTTACCCGCTGGCCACCACCACGGCCGCCACCAAAAATGTCGCCAAACACATCACCAAACACATCACTGAAGTTGCCTGGGCCGCCATGTCCACCATGCCCACTCATTGAGGGGTCTACCCCGGCATGCCCAAACTGGTCATAGGCTGTGCGCTTTTGCGCATCTGACAGCACTTCGTAGGCCTCTTTGATCTCTTTGAATCTTCCCTCTGCCTCGGCCGCTTTCCCTCCTGAATTGCGGTCAGGGTGATGCTTCATGGCCAGGCGGCGATAGGCCTTTTTCAGTTCCGCTTCACTGGCATTTTTATTGACGCCCAGGACTTCATAAAAATCACGTTTTGACATCGTTTCAACTTCTTTTAGTTAATCTTTGAAGGTGTATGGAGCAAAAATCCCCACCCGCTCCTGTTATGACTCAGCGATAACAGCCAAAAAGCCAGAGTCCGGGAAGGCGGTAAAACCGACTTCCCGAACCCTGGCTGTAAGCATTGCTGTAACTGATGCTATTCAGGCATGCAGTGGCCTATTGCTGCTTTTTGTCATCCTTAACCTCTTCAAACTCGGCATCGACGACATCATCATCTGGCGCTTTTTCAGCATTTGCCTCTGTTTCAGCTCCGGCAGCGGCTGCATCACCAGCCCCACCCTCTGCACCTTCTTTGGCATAGAGCCGTTCAGCCATCTTGCCAGAGGCCTCAGCCAGCGTCTTGGTCTTGGCTTCGATCGCCTCCTTGTCATCGCCCTTTATGGCCTCTTCAAGGTCAGAGATGGCGGCTTCAATGGTGGATTTCTCTTCCGCCTCCAGCTTGTCGCCCAGCTCTTCCATCGACTTTTTTGTAGCGTGAATCATGCCATCGGCCTGGTTGCGCACTGTGACCAGCTCCTGAAAGGCCTTGTCTTCCTCAGCATGCGCCTCCGCATCCTTTACCATACGCTCCACTTCTGCATCGCTCAGGCCGGAGGAGGCCTTGATGATGATGGACTGCTCTTTCCCTGTCGCCTTGTCTTTTGCGGAGACATTCAGGATGCCGTTGGCATCAATATCAAAAGAGACCTCAATCTGGGGAACACCACGCTGTGCAGGTGGAATATCACTCAGATCAAATCGACCCAGAGATTTGTTGCCCGCAGCCTGCTCACGTTCGCCCTGCAAGACATGCACGGTAACCGCTGTCTGATTGTCATCAGCAGTTGAGAAGGTCTGGCTGGCATTGGTTGGGATCGTGGTGTTCTTCTCGATGAGTTTGGTCATCACGCCACCCATGGTCTCGATACCCAGCGAGAGGGGCGTCACATCCAGCAGCAGCACATCTTTAACATCGCCGCCTAACACGCCGCCCTGGATTGCAGCACCAATCGCTACCGCTTCATCAGGGTTGACATCCTTGCGTGGCTCTTTACCAAAAATGCCTTTAACGACCTCTTGTACCTTGGGCATACGACTTTGGCCACCGACCAGGATCACCTCATCGATCTCAGAGGCATCCACCCCGGCATCCTGCAGCGCTACGCGGCAAGGCTCAATGGTGCGGTCAATCAGCTCATCCACCAGTGATTCCAGCTTGGCGCGGGTCAGCTTGATGTTGAGATGCTTTGGACCTGATGCATCAGCAGTAATGTAAGGCAGGTTGATATCGGTCTGCTGGCCGGATGAGAGTTCAATCTTGGCCTTCTCGGCACCCTCTTTCAGGCGCTGTAGCGCCAGCGGGTCATTGTGCAGATCAAAACCCTGCTCCTTTTTAAATTCACCGACCAGATACTCGATAATGCGCAGGTCAAAATCCTCACCACCCAGGAAGGTGTCGCCATTGGTGGAGAGCACTTCAAACTGGTGCTCGCCATCTATCTCGGCAATCTCGATGATTGAGATGTCGAAGGTGCCTCCACCCAGATCAAAAACAGCCAGTTTCTGGTCTCCACGCCTCTTGTCCATGCCGTAGGCCAGTGCGGCTGCTGTTGGCTCATTGATGATGCGCTTTACATCCAGGCCGGCAATGCGGCCTGCATCTTTCGTGGCCTGACGCTGTGAATCGTTAAAGTAGGCAGGGACGGTGACAACCGCCTCGGTGACTGTCTCACCCAGGTAGTCTTCCGCTGTCTTTTTCATCTTCTGCAGGACTTTGGCTGAGATCTCAGGTGCGGCCATTTTCTTGCCATTGGCCTCTACCCAGGCATCACCATTGTCTGCCTTTACAATGTTATACGGCACCATTTTAATATCGCGCTGAACAACATCGTCTTCAAATTTGCGCCCAATCAGACGCTTGATTGCAAACAGGGTGTTTTTAGGGTTGGTAACCGCCTGCCGTTTTGCCGCCTGTCCCACAAGCACCTCACCATCATCGGTGTATGCAATAATGGAGGGTGTTGTGCGATCACCTTCGCTATTCTCTATAACCTTGGCGCTATCACCATCCATCACTGCTACGCAGGAGTTGGTGGTGCCCAAGTCAATCCCAATGATTTTACCCATTATTACCGGTCTCCAGTTATGAAGTTATGTTTGAGTTAGATTGTACAAATGCTGCTTGGCTTTAGAGATGGGGCGGTTAATCGGCTTTTCAACCCTGCTCATCAATATTTTTGCTTGCAGCCTGAGAGACGATAACCATCGCAGGGCGCACCAATCGCCCATTCAGGCTATAGCCTTTCTGTACGACTGTAATGACGGTGTTTGGCGCTACATCTTCGGTCGGCTGCATGGCCATTGCCTGGTGCAGCTCGGGGTTGAAGGGTTCTCCTTCAGGGTCGATCACGGCAACATTGAATTTTTCCAATACAGAGCTAAAGAGGTTTAGCGTCAGCTCTGTGCCTTCACACAGCTTGGCTCTGTCCGCCCCCTCTTCCTGCGCAGCCTTTAGCCCCAGCTCTAGGCTGTCACGCACGGGCAGAAGCTCGTTTACAAAGCGCTCCAGCGCATATTTATGGGCATTGGAGAGATCCCGATCATGCCGCTTGCGCAGGTTTTCCAACTCGGCTTTGGCTCGCACCGCCAGATCCCAGTTTTCATCTGCCTTGCGGCGAGCCTCTTCCAGCTGTGCCGCTAAATCAGACTTATTGGGTGCCGCATCACCCTCTATCTCCAGATTCTCTTGCGTGAGTGTTTCAGCCTGGGAGAGCTGGTCTTGTTCAATTTCAGTAGCGGTTTGGGTTTGTTCCGCTTCCTGTTTGCTTGTCATACCGTATTTCCTTGGAGACGAAATGTCTCGGTTTTACATAACTCAAGTTTCGGGGGTCAAATATAGCAAATAATTCCGCATAAGTAGTTGTATATAACCTAAATCGGTTGAAAAATTACTAAAGATCCATGAGGCACAGATGTTGATCTATTTGAAATTAACGCATATCTCTACGGGATTGCTGATAAATTTTAATGCATCCAGGTTGGTCAATGGAATTAAACGCTACAAACGATAACGCTGTGTTCTCAGTGGTCTCCGCGTCTATTGAAAAATAGCCGCATTCCCCACTCAATGTGGCATAGCCCCTGAAATTTTAACGGGAGCGGCTGAACTGGTAGGTTAAAACTGTCAATTCAACTAAAAACCATGTATACCTTCAGTCAATAAAAACCCGATGCCATACCGCCATGAACAGACAATTCCACTCTATTGGTCTCATCGCAAGACACCATGCCGTTGGAGTCAGAAGGACACTGTGCCAACTGGGTGAGTTTCTGCATAAACGAAACCACAATATCCTGCTTGAAAGCAGTATTGCAAATGAACTTGAAAACTGGGAGTTTGGCTCTGCCACGCCCGAGGATATTGCAAAAAACTGTGATCTGATCATTGTCGTTGGGGGCGATGGTACACTGCTTCATGCTGCGCGCAGCATGGCAGATCAGGACATCCCGCTGCTCGGCATCAATCTTGGCAGGCTCGGGTTTCTGACCGATATATCGACAGACAATATGCACCAGGCGCTGGAGCAGATTCTTGATGGCGATTATGAAGAGGAGGAGCGTTTTCTACTCCAGGCTGAGGTAGGGAAACCAGGGCTGCCAGGAACCAGCTGCACTGCCTTTAATGATGTCGTGGTTCACAAATGGAATGTGGCCCGGATGATTGAGTTTGAGACCCATGTGGACGGGCGCTTTGTTGAGACCCAGCGTGCTGATGGATTGATTATCGCCACTCCCACCGGCTCCACGGCCTATGCTCTCTCCGGTGGCGGCCCACTGCTTGACCCTGCCCTGAATGCACTGGTATTGGTTCCCATCTGCCCCCATACCCTCAGCAACAGACCCATTGTTGTGAGTGGGGATTGCAAGATTGATATTGTTATCTGCGGAAGGACAGATCCGAAAAATGTTCGGGTCACCTGTGATGGCGACAGCAGCCTGGTCTCATCCGCTGAAGATCGAATCCATATCAGCCGATATAAGCATAGCATCCGACTGATCCACCCCTCAGGGCATGATCATTTTAGCCTGTTACGCCATAAGCTGGGCTGGAGCGAGCATCCGGTCAAAAATTAACAACTACTTTTTTGCAAACAACGGCTTGCTAAGCGTTTTAAATGCTTTTTCTAACTTGCCGGGAAGCCTCTTCTCCCCCTCTTCCGGCAGCGGCTCTTTAGGGCTGCCCCCCAGTTCTGCCTCTCGTCTGAGCTGCTCCTCCTTAACCTTCTTCTGGATCTCCTGGCGTGCACTTTCTGGAATATCCAAAACCCCCAGCTGCTCATTTTTTCTCAGAATGTAGTGACCCAGCTCATCCATCCACTTATCATCAATGCGGTCAAAACTGAAATTGGAGTGCTTGATCGTCAGCCCATGACGGTTGATTGAGGTCACGACCAGCCGCTCATTCTCCATATCAGCCGCAAACACCAGCTTCACCTGAATCTGCATCTGGCACTCAAAATGCGCCCCCATCAGCCTGCCCTGATTATCCCTGATGCCCCACTCCGAGAAGTGGATCTGCTGCTTCTTCATGAACTGCCGGGTCTCTTCTGCTGCCGTTGGCGGTGTAACGCTATACTTGTTGACCGAGCCACTGGTGCAGGCAAACTGAAGGGCAATCTTGCGCGGAGCCTCTCTGCTGTCCAGATAGACCCGATAGTTGCCTTGGTGCAGCTCTTTAACCAGACCAATACCAGGAATCTCGTAGGCCACCGGAACCGGCAGCTGCACCACCTTTAGCTGCTCTGTCATCTCACACAGGTAGGTTGCCACCTGTTTCATCAAAGGCTTGGCTACCGCGTGGTACCGCTGCTCCTGGTGCGCCTCACCCCCCTGCAGATGCTCTTGTTCACCTTGAAGCCGGTTGGCCTCTCTCTTTAAATCGTCAAGTATTCCCATACCAAATCAAATACCTATGTTGCCCAACAGTGGCATAATGCCCATCTAATGAATTGTAGATGCTTTTCTGCACTACAGATAACGTCTATATCTCATTTTGTTGATACCTAAATCCTGCAAGTGATCGTGCTTGCAGAGTGTAAGATATTGATTCGTAGAGTGAATGACAACTTTGAGTGTCATCCTTATTGTGATGGCCGAAAAATTTCATATCGCTATACGGATCAATAGCTTGCGCTATGTGAATGCGAGCACTTGCAGGATTTAGGTGATACTATAACCGCCAACATCAGCAACCCCAGCCGGAACAGAGTACCCCAAACAACCAGATGCTTACCCACCTGCACATCAAAGACCTGGCTGTCGTCCGTTCAGTTGAGCTGGAGCTAGACGCGGGCATGACCACCCTTACCGGTGAAACCGGTGCAGGAAAATCCATCCTGATTGATGCACTGGGGCTGGGGCTGGGCAATCGGGCTGATAAAGGTATGATACGCACCGGCTCCGACCGCGCAGAGATCACCCTGGCCTTTGATACAGCATCCAGCCCGGCAGCTCAACACTGGCTGCAAGAGCATACCCTGGATGTTGGCAGTGAGTGTATCCTCCGTCGTGTACTGCTCCGCGATGGCCGCTCACGGGCATTTATCAATGGAGCCCCCTCCCCCCTCCAGCTACTGCAAAGCTTAGGCGAACTCCTGATAGACATCCATGGCCAACATGCCCACCAATCACTGTTGAAGCGCAACTGTCAGCGCACACTGCTGGATGCCTATGCCGGGCACCCCGTACTCACCGACCAAGTCCAACAGCAGTTTCAGGAGTGGCGCAGCTGTCAGGCGACGCTTGAGCAGTTGCAGAGCGCCTCAGCGGATCGAACCGCCCAGCTTGATCTGCTGCACTATCAGGTCAATGAGCTTGAAACCCTGCAATTGAGCCAGAATGAACTTTTAGAGATCGACAGCGAGCACCGCCGCCTAAGCCATATCGGCAGGCTGCAAGAGAGGGTGGCCCTGGCACTCAACAGACTCTATGACAACGATGGCTCCGTGCAGGAGGTGGTGGCTCACCTCTCTGGAGAGCTGGAGGCGCTGCTTCCACTGGACAGCCAGCTCACCTCCGCTCAGGAGCTGCTGGCCGGTGCATTGATCCAGATAGAGGAGGCCACCACCGAGCTGCGGCACTACAGCGATACACTTGAGCTGGATCCCACCCATCTGGAACAACTGGATAAGAGGCTGGAGGAGATACATGATCAGGCAAGAAAATACCGAGTTCCCCCAGCAGAGCTGCCTGAAAAGCTGACCAGCCTGAAGGCAGAACTCAACACGCTGGAGCAGTCAGCAGTCCACCTGAGCAAGCTGGAGGCGCAGCTTGCCACCCTGCGCAGTGGTTATCTGGAGGCTGCAAAAAAGCTATCCGGCAGCCGCCATAAAGCAGCTAAAAAGCTGCAAAAGAGTATTACCGAGAGATTGCATCTGCTGGGTATGCCACAGAGTGTTTTTAGCATCGCAATCGAGCCTCTGCCAGAAGAGCGTGCCACCCGCAACGGCCTCGATCAGATTGAGTTTTTGATCAGCACCAACCCGGGGCAGACCCCGCAACCGCTCTCCAGGGTTGCTTCTGGCGGTGAGCTGTCACGCATCAGCCTCGCAATTCAGGTGGCCACCCTACAGTGCGGGCAGGTTCCCACCCTGATCTTTGATGAGGTCGATACCGGCATCGGTGGAAGCACTGCCGAGATCGTAGGCAAACTGCTGCGCCAGCTGGGGGAGACCCGGCAGGTGCTCTGCGTAACGCACCTGCCACAGGTTGCAGCCCAGGGTCACCATCACCTTAAAATCAGCAAACAGAGCCATGCCAAAAAAAGCACCCACACCACGGTGCAGAGACTGCAAAAAGAGAGCCGGGTTCAGGAGATCGCACGCATGCTCGGCGGCATGGAGATCACCGAACAGACCCTGGCACATGCACAGGAGATGCTTTCCAGATCAGCCGGTTAGGAACGCGCACGGAATAACTTCAACCTAAATGCTGCAAGTGATCGTGCTTGCAGAGTGTAAGATATTGATTCGTAGAGTGAATGACAACTTTGAGTGTCATCCTTATTGTGATGGCCGAAAAGTTTCATATTGCTATACGGATCAATAGCTTGCGCTATGTGAGTGCGAGCGCTTGCAGGATTTAGGTTCAATATTATGGCGCCGAGCATTTGTCTCTGATTGGGCGATCTCAAGAGGCGCATAGTGCGCTACGCAACGATTGAGATCGTTCGAGCAGGGACAAATGAGCAAGTCAGAATGTTGAAGTTATTTCGTGATCGTTCCTTAAGAGGCACGGCAAGCGGCATTTTTACAGTACCCATAGATGGTCAGCGCATGTGCCTCCACGGTAAACCCCTTCTCTTTGGCAATCTCCTGCTGCCGGTCTTCAATCATCTGATCAAAAAACTCCTCGACCCGGCCGCATTTGATACAGACGATATGGTCATGGTGCTCACCCCGATCCAGCTCGAAAACAGACTGCCCGCCTTCAAAATGGTGGCGCGTCACCAGGCCGGCAGATTCAAATTGGGTCAACACACGATAGATGGTTGCCAGCCCAATATCCTCACCTGCATCCAGCAACAGCTTGTAGACATCCTCGGCACTGACGTGCCCCTGTTCCGACTGCTCCAAAAGCGCCAGGATTTTAACCCTGGGCAGCGTTACTTTCAGACCCGCATTGCGAATATCATCCCCGCTCATCATGTCTTTTTTACCCCTCATACGGTATGATCCGCAGCCTGGTTTTTCAATATAAAGTGATTCTGGAAGAATGCAAAAGCATCTCATTTGTTGTGCGGTCAGTGCAACTCTCTTACTTTCCGGCTGTGGAACAGTGGATACGGTAAAAGGCTGGAGCAAAGCTGTGGGTGACTCCATACCCAACATCCTGGGCGATACATCCCTGATGCACCGGCAGGATATTCAGCAGGGCAATATCGTAACCCAGGAGATGATTGACAAGCTGCACCCCGGCATGTCCAGGAGGCAGGTTCGATATATTATGGGCACCCCCATCCTGGTGGATCTGTTTCATCAAGACCGCTGGGACTACTTTTACTCCATGCAGAAAGGTGGCAAAGCAACCACCCAGGAGCGCGTATCGCTCTATTTCAAGGATGACAAACTCACCCGCATAGAGGGTGATTTCAGACCCTCCCCGACCACAGACGGGCTTGAGAACAAAAAAGAGACCCTGGTCAAGGTTCCTGATTTTGAGAGCCAGGAGAAGGGCTTTTTTGCCCGTACGCTAGAGAAGATGGGGCTGGGTGGTGATGATTAAGGAGCCCGTGACGCAGCTGCGGCCTTAGCCCGTCGCCGACGTGCCTCTTTAGGGTCTGCGACGAGTGGGCGGTAGATCTCAACCCGGTCACCTGCCGCCAGCGCCGCATCCAACGATACCGTTTTTCCAAATATCCCGACCTTGTTGACGGCCAGATCAATCTCTGGAAACTGCTGCAAAATACCCGATGCCTCAATCGCCTGCTGTACTGTCATATCCAGCGCATCGGGCAGCTCAATAATCAGCTGCTGCTCAGGCCTGGCATAGGCCACCTCAATAACCGCGCTGCTCATACTGATCGCCCCTTCCCGCCATAGACCTCATGCAGGCGTTTACAAAAGGCATCCACCAGCGTTGCGGCAATCTGCCCAAACACCCGGCCAAAGGCAGAGTTGATCAACTTACCGGCAAATTCAAACTCCAGTGTCAGCTCCACCTTGCAGGCATCGGGGCGTAATTCGGTTAGCTTCCAGACCCCCTCCAGCTTTGAAAAGGGGCCATCTTGCAGGTGAATCTCGATCTTCTTGTCTGGATAGAGACGATTGCAGGTTGTGAACTTCTGGCGAATCCCTGCACGCGCCACCTCCAGCTCACCCACCTGCTCTCTGTCAGTCTGTGAGATGACGCGCGATGAGCGACACCAGGGGAGGTACTCCGGATATGACTCAATGTCATTGATCACCCTATACATCTGGGCTGCTGAGTAGGGTACCAGGGCACTTTTATGAATAACCGTCATCTCATTAAAACCTTAAATCCTATGCTAAATAACATCCAGCAGCCGCAGAAAAACCATAATGACTGCAAAAGGTGCAACAAAACGCACCAAAAAACGCCACCCTTGATAGAGCAGTCCATCCCCGATATTCAACTCATCCGCCGTAGAACGCTCCGACATATACCAGCCCGCAAATATTGCCATGGCAAGGCCACCCAGTGGCAGCATGATATTGGCCGTCAGGATATCCAGCACATCAAACAACCCGCTGCTTTTGGTTTCGCCTGCGAAGCTGAATTCAAAGGCCCAGTCGTTGAATGACATAATGGTCACAATCCCCATCAGCCAGGCGGCCACCCCGATGATTGTGGCGGCCTTGATCCGGTTCACCCTCCTGTTTTCAACCAGCCAGGCAACCGCAGGCTCGATGATCGAGATGGCAGAGGTCCAGGCGGCAAAGGTCAGCAGCAGGAAAAAGAGCGTACCAAACAGGATGCCACCGGCCATATGGCCAAAAGCCAGCGGCAGGGTCTGAAAGATAAGCCCTGGCCCGGCACCCGGCTCCAGGCCATTGGCAAACACCAGTGGAAATATCGCCATGCCCGCCAGCAGCGCCACAGCGGTATCCATCAGGGCGATTACCAGCGAGGTTTTGGCAATCGAGACACTCTTGGGCAGATAGGAGCCATAGGCCATGATCGCCCCCATCCCAAGGCTCAGGGTAAAAAAAGCGTGACCCATAGCCGTCAACACGGCACCTGCACTGAGCGCACTGAAATCAGGGGTGAAGAGAAAATCCAGACCTTCGGCAAACTTCCCGCTGTTCATGGCGTACCCTACCAGCAGCAGCAGCAACAGAAACAGCAGTGGCATCAGGATACGCACCGCCTTCTCCAGGCCTGAGCGCACGCCGCGCGAGACCACCACCATGGTCATCACCATAAAGACCGTATGCCAGGCCAAAAGCCGCTCTGGGTCAGAGACCAGCGCACTAAAGATGCTGGCCGCTCCATCCGCCGTCACCCCGGTAAAGACGCCTGCCGCAGTACGAAAAACATAGGCCAGCGCCCACCCGGCAATGACGCTATAGAATGAGATAATCAGAAAGCCGGCAATCATGCCTGACCAGCCGATCATCTGCCAGATGCCATGCTGGCTCTCTTCATGGGCCAGGGTTCGCATGGTGTTGATCGGGCTTTGACGACCACGGCGGCCGATCAGCACCTCTGCCATCATGATTGGGATGCCGATCAACAGCACACACAGCAGGTAGACCAGGACAAAGGCACCGCCCCCATTTTCACCCGCGATATAGGGAAACTTCCAGATATTACCCAACCCGACAGCCGAACCTGTCGCGGCCAGGATAAAGGCCATACGCGATGACCACTGGCCATGAATGGAGGTGCGCTCTGTCATTCCGGGGTATCTCTCAACATGGTATGCATTCAATCTCCTGGTTTCCTGGCATGATAAAATGAGCCTCAATACCAAGCCGCACATTTTCAACGAAAAAGGCGGCCAGAACAAGGAAGCACTCATCAACAGGCTACCTATGCCTTCGCCACTCGCTTACAATATGCCCCATGGCAAAGAGATCGAAAAAAAAACGCAGCGCTGGCGGCTCCACCATCGCCCTCAATAAAAAGGCACAACACGACTATTTTATTGAGGAGCGCTATGAGGCGGGGCTCGTCCTTGAGGGGTGGGAGGTGAAAAGCCTGCGCGAAGGGCGCATCCAGTTACAAGAGAGCTACGTCATCATCCAAAATGCCGAGGCCTTCCTGCTGGGGTGCCATATCTCCCCACTGCTCACCACTTCTGCCCACACCCACCCAACGCCCACACGAACACGCAAGCTGCTGCTGCATCGCCGCGAGCTGAGCAAGCTCATTGGGCTGGTCGAGCGCAAGGGCTTCACCCTGGTGCCCACGGCCATGTACTGGAGCCGGGGTCGCGCAAAGCTGGAGATCGGGGTGGCCAAAGGCAAAAAGCAACATGACAAGCGTGCCACCGAGAAAAACCGTGACTGGCAGCGAGACAAGCAACGCATACTAAAACATGGCTAAACAGCCTCTCCTGCTGTAAGCTGCTCTGTTTTTTTGACCTCCTGGATACCATTGTGCCACGGAAAAAAACCTCCAAACCCTCTTTTGAAGAGGCGCTCAATGAACTGGAATCCTTGGTTGAAACCATGGAACAGGGCGACCTGACACTTGAGGAGTCCCTAAAAGCCTTTGAGCGTGGCGTCGAGCTGACCCGCAGCTGTCAACAGGCACTTGCAAATGCCGAACAGAAGGTAGAGATCCTCAGCGCCAATACCCCCGATGCCAAGCTGGAACCCTTTGATGCAAGCTGATCCCAAACTGCAGGCGTTTCTGAAAACATCCCAAAGCCGGGTTGAACAGGCACTGGATCACTGGTTGCCAGCGGCCACCATCCTCCCTGAGCGGCTGCATGCTGCCATGCGTTACTGCACCCTGGGTGGCGGAAAACGTGTGCGGCCGGTGCTGGTGTATGCCACTGGCAAGGCGCTGGGGGCGGATCTTCAACAGCTTGACGCTGCCGCCTGTGCAGTCGAACTGATCCACACCTACTCACTGGTGCATGATGACCTGCCCGCCATGGATGACGATGATCTGCGCCGTGGCCAGCCCACCTGTCACAAGCAATATGATGAGGCCACCGCCATACTGGTTGGTGATGCCCTGCAGACACTCGCATTCAGCGTATTGTGCAGAGATAAAACCATGCTCGCCAATGCGCAGACCCGGCTTGAGATGATCCAGACCCTGGCCACGGCCAGCGGCTCCCGCGGCATGGCGGGTGGACAGGCACTGGATCTGGCAGCCGAAGGGCAGACACTGAATCTGGCCGAACTGGAAAATCTGCATATCCATAAAACCGGTGCGCTGATTCGCGCCAGCGTACGGTTAGGCACCCTGGCAATTGAACAGAGTGACAACCTGCTCACCCAAAAACTGGATCACTATGCCAAATGCATTGGCCTCGCCTTTCAGGTGCGTGACGACATTCTCGATATTGAGGGAGATACCGAAACACTGGGCAAGACCCAGGGCAAAGATCAGACCCAACTCAAATCCACCTACCCGGCACTACTTGGCCTGCAAGGTGCCAGAGATACCGCCGACCAACTGCTTGCAGAAGCACTGGAGAGCCTGAGTGGGATGGATGAAAAAGCCGATCCACTGCGCTGGATTGCAAACTACATTGTTGCCCGCAGCTACTAGACCAAAGGAAACCTGAATGACCCAACCTATCGCCGATGTCCAAAACAGAGAGGATCGCCGCTGTATCGCCATCAACAAGGTCGGCATCAAAGACATCCGCCACCCTATTCGGGTCAAGGATCGCAATGAAGGCGAGCAGCACACCATCGCCACCTTCAATATGTATGTGAATCTGCCGCATAATTTCAAGGGCACCCACATGTCACGCTTTGTGGAGATCCTCAGCGAATATGAGAAGGAGATCAGCGTAGAGTCATTCAAGCATATCCTGTGCGACATGACCGAACGACTGGAGGCGGAAGAGGGACACATTGAGGTCAACTTCCCCTACTTTGTCAACAAAAAGGCACCTGTCTCGGGGGTTGCGGCACTGCTGGATTATGATGTCACCCTGCTGGGCGAAATAATCAACGGCACACCCACCATCTACACCCGTGTCATTGTGCCGGTTACCAGCCTCTGCCCCTGCTCAAAGCAGATTGCAGAGCGCGGTGCCCACAATCAGCGCTCACATGTCACGGTGCAGGTACGCACCAAATCCTTTGTCTGGATTGAGGAGATCATCGAGATGGTGGAGTCACAGGCATCCTGTGAGCTTTTTGGTCTGCTGAAGAGACCTGATGAGAAACATGTAACCGAGCGCGCCTACGATAATCCAAAATTTGTTGAAGATATGGTGCGCGATGTGGCGGTCGAGCTAAACCGGGATGACCGCATCATCGCCTATGTTGTGGAGTCAGAGAATTTTGAGTCCATTCACAACCACTCTGCCTATGCGCTGATTGAGAAAAACAAAGAGCACTGATTCCTCTTGAGCAACTCAAACGTAAGCGATTGATTTTATTATTCAATAATTTGTGATCGCGCAGCGGTATGGGTCGCTCTTTAATAGACAGGATTAACAAGATTTTCCAGGATTACTTCATTTTATTAGGTACATGTAAATCCTGTCTATTTTTTTCTGACCCTTACTAATAACTTAAACGTAAGCGCTTGATTTTGTTATTCCATGATTTGTGGCCGCGTAGCGGCGTGGGTCGCTACTCAGTAGCGGGTCTTCAGCAGCAACATATTGCCGCTGTTCTCCATCTGTAGTTGCCCGAGAAAGGTCATGCCCAGCAGCACCTCTCTCGGGCTGCTGCCTTCAATGACCGTGCCCTGCACGTTGCGCAACAGAATGTCCCCCACCTGCACCCGATCCAGCACCACCCGGTAGCCTTTGACATTGCCTGATGAGGCCGTACTCACCCGTACCACTTTGCCGGTAAGCCGGTAGGGAATGGCCAATCGCCGCGCCTCCACCTCACTCATCGCCACGGAGCTGGCACCTGTATCCACCAGCATGTTCACCGTACGTCCGTTGATGGTGCCTACAGTGGTGTAACTGCCCTGGGTATTGCGCCAGATCTGCACCTCCTGCACTTTGGGTTTGCTGTAGGAGGCGCTTACATGGCGTCCCAACTCATAGCTTTCGCGCTTGCCGTCAATCTCCAGCACGGCCCCTCTGGCATCGGCGGAGATCAGCAGCACACCCTCCGGGCTGGTCTTGCCTTTTTTCAGCAAACGGTTTTTGCCATCAATTTCAACCATGGCCTTATCTGAAAAGAGCGCCACCACGCGCAGGCGTTCAACCGCCATGGCCTGGCCTGAGCCGCTCAAGATCGCCGCAAGCAGGAGCGTAACCATCATGCCCCGGCATGTTGCCAAATGCCCCCACCTTGCAAATACTGCCATTTTAATACCCCGGATAAAGATCCCAACTATACCTGTTAGCGACCAACAGCCGGGGTTTTATAGAGAAGCGCGGGGCTTGGGATGATAGCTACTGCTTAACCGGCCGCTTTTGGAGTTTGCGCTGTAGGGTTCGGCGGTGCATACCCAGGCTTCTTGCCGTGGCTGAGATATTGCCATCATGCTCATCCAGCATCCGCTGGATATGCTCCCACTCCATTCGCTTCAGAGACATCGCCGGGGTTTCGGTCTCCATAGCCTGGACGCCCTCTCTCTTTTCAAAGGCAGCCAGAATGCCCTCGACATCCGCAGGCTTTGCCAGATAGTTTACCGCTCCCTCTTTTATGGCCTGCACCGCAGTGGGGATGCTGCCATAGCCGGTCAGCACCACAGCCTTGATGTTTCTGTTGCTTTCAAGGAAGGGTTTTATCAGATGCAGACCCGAATCTTCCCCCAGTTTAAGGTCAATGACGGCATGGGTGGGTTGAAATTGTGCAACAGATGTCAGCGCCTGCTCCGCATTATGGGCCGTCTCTACTTTGTGACCCCGGCGCGCCAATGCGCGTGCCAGCACTTCACAAAATGTGATGTCATCATCCACAATCAGGAAACGGCTCTCACTCATGGCTACTGTTTTCCTCAATAATCAGTTCACGCAACGGGAGCCTAACCTCTGTTCGCGCCCCCTGCCCTGCCCTGTTGGTCAGGGTTACGCCGCCACCAAAACGCCCAAGACTGGCATTTGAAAGTGCTAGACCAATGCCAAAACCCGATGCTTTGGTTGAGAAGGGGATCTTTCCCATCTGGCTGGCAATCTCTGGGCTTATCCCTGGCCCTTCATCATCAATCTGGATTACCAACTCCTGTTGCACATTAAAAATATTGATAATGACCCGCTTGTTGCCCTCTTCAAGCGTAGCATCAGCAGCATTATTCAGCAGGTTTGTGATTGACTGGGCAATGGTCTGTTCTGCCAGAATGGTGGGGTTTTGAAATGGCTCGTTAAGGTGTACCCTGCACTCCACCTCTGGGCGCATCAGCTGCCACTGATCAATGATTCGATTGATAAACTGACGCAGTGGTACGGCATGGCCGCCTTCACTGCGTGAATGTCCCGCATGATCCAACAGCTCTTTGATGCGCTCCTTGCAGATCTCAATCTGTTTGCGCATCAGTATCAGGTCGGGGTGGAGCTGTTGATCCGGGTCAGGCAGATGCAGCAGCTCGTCGGTAATCATTGTCATGGTTGAGAGCGGGGTGCTGATCTCATGTGCCACACCTGCTGCCAGGGTTCCCATGGCAACGATCTTTTCACTGCCCAATGCCTCTTCCCTGGCTTTTGCCAGTGATTTGTCCCGCTGATGAATGGAGCGGGATATACCCGCCACAATGGTCGCCATCAATATTGCACTCAGAATAAAATTGATCCACATGCCAAAGATGTGGGCATTAAAGTCACTGCCGTAATCACTGTGAATGGGCGGCAGTGGTGTGTAGAAGAGCATAAGAAAAGAGTAGTAGGCAACGCACAGTAGAGAGGTCAACCAGATATAGCGGGCGCTCAGTGCCGCCGATGCAATCGCAATGGGGATTAAATAGAGGGAGACAAACGGGTTGGTTGCACCGCCTGTCCAATAGAGCAGGAAGGTCAAGGCGGTGATATCTACCGCCAGGTTCATAAATATCTCAAGCTGGGTAGACTCCCAGGGCTGGCGCTGCCTCCAGTAGGCGGCCAGGTTCCACAGTGCCAGCGCCCCGATGGCTGTGAGTATCGGCAGCAGTGGCAGCTCCATTGCCAGCTCGATCTTCACCAGCGCAACAACGGCCAGTTGTCCCAGGATGGTAAATGTACGCAGCCAGAACAGCGCCTTCAGGCTCCTGCCGGGGGATATTGAACCTAGAATCCCCAGTTGACCGCTTACAGATTTATGTAACATTATGAAATTATTGAGATTGTCAGCTGCTATTTCGTTCGTCCATTAGGGTAAAAACGCTACGACCCGCCTACCGGCTCTGAGTGTTCGCCTGGCTATGCAAAAAAACTCATTAAGGGCTTCAACCATTAACTCATTTTTTTGCTACACCAGCCAAACACTCAGAACCACTATGCAGGCCGTCCAACTGGGGATTCCAGGTTGAAATGATACTGCTCAAATGGGACTCTTTCCGGGGGGTATGCATTTTAATCGCACATCATAAACACTATTACACCTTCCGGGTATGCGGCTGCGACAAAATACCGCGCGCAGCGCAGCCCACCGTTTATCTGGAGCGGTTGGCCTGGTTCTGGGCGAGCGTGGCACCAGAGAGGTTGCCAACACTGCGCCTGGCTTTTGCTATCAGAAGCCAGTTATCCCGTCGTAAATCCCTGTCTGCAGCCGCCAGGGCGTTTGATTTGGAGGCCAAATCTTCAGCCTGCCCATATTGCCGCTGAGCCAGACGCACCTGTGCCAGCTGGTTCCAAAGATGTGCATTGCGCGGCTCGATTCGCAGCGCACGTTCCAGGGTGGCCGCTGCCCCCGTCATATCCCCGCGGTTTTTTTGCTCTGCGGCTCTCTGCACAAGATTGGAGACGGCTGCGCTGGTTACCGGCTTGGCCTTAAAACGCGGCGGAGGCGTGTAGATGGCAATCTGCACCTCTTGATTATCTGCCGCCCGGGATGGGCGGGGCTGCTTTTTTGGGCTCTGTGCCGATCGGGTCTCAGGGAGTGGTGGAATGGATGCGTGGTCACGGTCAGTAACCGGCGCACCTGCACGGTAGGCAGACTCAATGCAGCCGGTTAGAAAAACCGGCAGCAGAGTCAGCCCGATAACAGCAAATCTATTCATCCCAAAAAGCCTCCAGCAGATCACGAAATACGGAACCATTGCTTTTGGACAGACAAGGAGCCCGTTCGTTTGGTGAGAACCCCCTAATGTAAGGCACCTGTATTGCGCCACGGCAATGAGCATCTGCCCTTAAGCTGCTTACCGGGTCGATCCACACAACCTCTATCGACTCAGGTGGCAGCAGATCCAGTGCCATCGGCTGGATGTGCTGCATGATCTTACCCCACACCCGCAGGGCACCGGTGCTGCCGCTGAGACCTGCCGGTCTGTTATCATCGCGGCCAATCCACACCACAGCGACCTTATCACCGCTAAAGCCGGCAAACCAGCTGTCACGCAGATCATCTGTAGTGCCGGTCTTCCCGGCCAGATTCATCTGTGGCGGGATATAGTTCGCCAATGCGCGCCCCGTCCCACTTCGAACCGCCTCTTGCAGTACCTGGTTAACCAGGTAGACCGCATCAGCAGGCACCGCCTGTTTTACTGTCAATGGATAGCGCTGCAACGGCTCTCCCTCTGTTGTCAGCACCTCACGGATAGTACGCAATGGGGAGTAGAAACCACTTGCCGCAAGGGTCTGGTAGAGCTGTGCCACCTCAAGCGGTGTCAGCGAGATAGCCCCCAGCAGTATCGAAGGGTAGACCTTTAGCGGGCGCCTCAGCCCCAAATCCTGAAGCCTGCTGGCCACTTGATCCAACCCCACAGACATACCCAAACGAACCGTGGCCATATTGTAAGAGTGTGCAAGCGCCTGGTGCAGCGGTACGCTGCCATGTGCCCTGTTGTCATAATTCTTGGGTGTCCAGACATCACCATTGCGGCTCTTCACACTCAGCGGTTCATCCTCTAATGGTGAGAGCAGGTTGTAACGCTCCGGCTGCATCAGTGCGGCAAGATATACAGCCGGTTTTACCAGTGACCCAATGGGGCGAACTGCATCCAGCGCACGGTTGAAACCTGCAAAACCTGGGGTGCGCCCACCCAGTACAGCCAACACCTCACCGCTTTGTGAGCTGGCAATCACGGCCGCTGACTCCAGTTTATCTCTGCCCGAATCTAACTGTGCAAGCTGTGCTGCCAGTGCCTTTTCTGCCTGCTGTTGAACCCATGGATCGAGTGTTGTAAAGATGCGCAGCCCTTCAGAATTAAGATCCTCTTCCCGATAATCCCGATGAAGTTGCCGCCGGACAAGATCCATAAAGGCGGGAAAGCGCACTGTGCGGCCACCTTTGGCTCCCGTTACACCTAACGGTGCTGCGGCAGCATATTTGGCCTCTTTATGCGTGATCAATCCCTGATCACGCATAATGTTCAACACCAGTTTGCGACGTTTTTTGGCACGCTCAGGGTGCCGCCGTGGATCATAATAGGATGGCCCTCGCACCAATGCGACCAATAGCGCCAGTCTTGGCAGATCCAGCTCATGCAGCGGTCGCTTAAAGTAGAAATGGCTGGCCAGCCCAAAGCCATGAATGGCGCGCTCACCATCCTGGCCCAGATAGATCTCATTGGCATAGGCCTCCAGGATCTCATCCTTCTGATAGCGCCGTTCCAACAGCAGCGCCATCACAGCTTCATTGGCCTTTCGCCACAAGCTGCGTTCTCGGGTCAGAAAAAAGTTTTTTACCAACTGCTGGGTTAAGGTACTCCCCCCCTGCACTACACTTCGAGCTCGAAGGTTTGCCCACATCGCCCGGGCAATGGCCTTGGCATCTACACCGAAATGGCGATAAAAACTGCGATCTTCAACAGCAATCAACGCCTGCACCAGTCTGTCCGGCAGCTCACTGCGTTGAACTAATACCCGATCCTCATTATGTGCTGGATAGATACTACCCACTGGAGGTGCATCCAGTCGTGCCAGACCTACACCTTTACCCGAAACAGTTTTAAGTGAAGTGATCTGCTGAGCAGAAAATTGAAGATCCAGAATCTGCCCTGGTGCCTTGCCATCCCAAAAAACAAAGGGGCGGGTATGCACTAAAAAGCGGCCACCATTACGCGAGTAACTTCCAGCCTGGCGAGGATATCGAACACTGCTATAACCAAGACGCTTCAGTTCACCCAACAGCTGGTCGGTTGTTAACGCAGCACCAGGATAGAGTTCCAGCGGACGCCCATAAACGCGTGCAGGCACTGCCCAGCGCTTGCCTGAAAATTCACGCTGCACAACATAATCAAGATAGACCGTGTAACCGGCAAGGATCAAACAGGAGAGCAGGCCTATCTTTATTAACCACCGCCGCAGCCAGGGGCTCCTCTTTTTACTACAGCGCCGTTTTGTTTTTTTACGTTTGCTACGGTTGGAACGTCGTCTCATTGAGTAGACCAAAACACCCTCTTCAGGGACGTGGAAAAATAGGGTGCCAGATTTTAGAAAAAACGGCGGAGGATATGGGGGAAGATGATTTAGGGCAAGAGTTGGTTTGCAGAGGTGGCCGGTCTAACGGCAGAGCTGCTCTTCTGCCGTGACCAGGTTTATCAATGTGGAGCAGAGCGCTATGTTGCTGCATCCTCTTTCTTGATAGCCACTTTTTTCTTGGCTTTACGACGGCGTTTTTTAGGTTTTAGAGAAATCTCATACTTTGTGATGGCATCTTTAACCCGGCGAACGAGAAATTTACCCACATCAGCTTGTGAAGTATCCAAAAGTTTTAACAGCGCATTGACTTTACGATCGCCGCTCTTTAACTCTTTTTTAAGCTCACGGATCTCATCTTTCGCCGCTTTTAACTGTTCACGAAGCAATGCAAGCGCATCTGATTTTTTGCTTGCGACTGCTTTTTTCTTTGCTACTCGTTTTTTGGATGCCTTTTTCTTAATGGCCATTTGGTACCCCTCATTGATAGTTATGAAAAATGCCAGTGATTTTATTTGGTATATGCAATAAAGATCCGATAATGTTTTTCAGTATATCTTCAAGATAAATACCATAAACATATGCGGTTACTGGCATCATTAATTAATCAAGAAAGAGAATCCCTACTCTATTTCTTAACCAAGATTCTAGAACAACTTTAAAATATGTAAACAGAGGAAGTGAATAAAAAAACAACATTCCCCTCCATTATCAACATAGTACGCAAAATTTCAACTATATAAGTAAAATGCTAGACTGATAAACCCAATGACCGTTATAGATGATCAACAAAAAGCCTATACACACAATGAATTCACCCGACAGTGGCACACCTTTTTCTGTAGCAGATGTTATCTATCTGGATACTGCATCACGCACCCGTATAGATCCACGCGTCCTCAATGCAATCAATGAGAGTTATCTCATGCATTACAGCGACCCACAAAACAGTCAGCATCTGCTTGGCAAGCAGAGTGCCGATGCGGTCTTAAATGCAAAACTGAAGATAGGCAAAAGCATTGGTGGCAATCCACAAGGCATTATCTTCGCAGGCGGTACAGCAGAAGCTAATAATCTTGCCATTTTTGGGGCAGCACGCGCAGCCCCTGAAAAACGGCATATCATTACTTTTGAAACAGAGCCGCCCTCTGTATTTGCACCCTGTCAACTGTTGGAATCTGAATTTGGTTACAGGTTATCGGTGCTCAGTGTTGACTCATCAGGCCGGGTTGACAACGCTGAGATCATGCGCTGCATCACTGATGATACGCTTTTTATATCTGTATCCTGTATCAATAAGGAGGTGGGCACGCTTCAGGATATAGCTACAATAAGCAGCATGACACAAACACATGGTGCGCTGTTGCATTCTGATTGTTCATTGGCGCTTGGGCGCATAGCCATTGATGTAAGTCAGCAGCAGATTGATCTACTGACTGTATCCGGGCATAAAATCCATGGTCCATACGGCGCCGGCTTTGTATGGGCACGCCCCGGCATTGCTTTTGTAGCCGCATCGGGTGGCGGCAAGAGATCACAGGGGGCGCAGCCCTGCAACCTTGATGTGCCCAATATTGTGGGGCTTGGGGTGGCTGCTGAGCTGGCCAGCAGCGAGGTCGAAACCACCTCTGCAAAATTACAGAAAGTAACAGATTATTTGAAAACCAGGTTATGCCAGGCAATCAATAATATATATATTGTAACGCCAGAAGGTAGCGCAGCGCCGGGCATCCTGTATCTTTCAATTGAGGATATTGAGAGCAATGATCTAATGGCAGTGGTTGATGGTGTTGCCTTTTCAGCTGGTCTGGCATCCAGTGTAGGTAAAGCCAAACCCGGCAGGATGGGTCGTGCGATAAGCCTCCCTTCTGAAACATCACGTAACTACATTCGCCTGAGCCACGATAAAGATTTAACACTGGAAGCAGTGGATATAGCCGTTGCTCGACTTGCCGATGGTATCAAAATGTTGCGATCAAAATCCTGATTGTTCAGGCTCATTCAAAGGATATTTTCAGCGGGATCGCTTTGCATATTTTCTTTGCGCTTCGGCAATATATTTTCGCATTTTATTTCGATCTGCAGCAGAGAGTTTACAAAAATGGCCGCCAAAGCTCATGCCGCCGCCACGGGCATTATCATGCGCAGAGTCTATTATCAGCGTAAATTTTATATCCCCTTTGTCCGGCAGGGTGATTGCACAAAGCTCCAGAGTATCACCCCGGGAGAGTGATACATTGCAATCTGTTATAACGCCGACACCACCCAATGAGAGATCCCGCAGTGTCCCACGTATGGAAGGGGTTGCGCCGCCCAGTGAGTAAAAAGGTACGCTGGCCCCCTTGAGTGAAACACGGTAAGTCTGGCGCTGTTGACGAAAATAGAGCACTGTCGGCATTGCAACCTTATAAAATGCAATCCCAGATTTTGATCCCTCACCCACAAGATGGGTCTCAAACCGTAACTCGACACCATCAATACGCCCCGTCACTTTGGCTTGCTTCTCTTGCAGAAACTGCTTATGGCCTACTGCTGGAGAGAGTTCATCCAATACCATAAGAGCATGGTCAGGGTAAACGCCTAAAATGGCCGTAGTAAAGGATTGATCCTGAGTGCCTGGCTGAAGCGTGAGAAAGGCCTTTTTCTTGTGGGCTTGATTAAGCAAAGCGACAATCTCTGATTTTTTTGTAACCAGAAATTTTGATCTTTTCTTGGCATTGCCTAAGGGTTCCGCCAATATTCGCTTAAGCGCTTTAAACATTTATGATAACCACCCCACCAGTCATAATCTATAGTTTAGACTTTTTCTGCTACAAGCATAGCAAGGTTACGCCATCC
>JALSJZ010000044.1 GCA_026989135.1 Sedimenticola sp.
CCCCAGCTCTTTTCGCCTTATTGCAGATGAAAAATAGACGGTTGCAGCCCAGGTGGATATGAATGTCTCTGGCCAGCGGTGTAACTTGTTCTTAGCCAGTGGTTCTGGATAAATGAGCAGGCTCTATCTACCTACTGAGAAATTTTAGCGGGAGCGGCTGAAAACCAAGTGATTTAGTGGGAAATTACCGGGGTTTAAGGTAAAATCCCGCATCAGATTTTTTCATGCTTGGCCGCTACCGGCTGTTCCTACGTTATTGGCAGGAGAACCCTACATGTCAGAAGTTACCCGGAATCAAATTGAAGAGGCGATTAAAACCTATATTGAGCCTCATCTTGAGAAGGACTTGGTTAGCGCCAAGGCAGTCAAAAATATCACCATAGATGGTGATAAGGTCAAGGTTGAGATTCTGCTGGGTTTTCCGGCAAAAGGGATTGGCGTTACGCTGGGAGCTGCTGTCAGAGAGAGGATTGAAGCCGTTGAAGGGGTAGCAGCAGCCGATGTACGGGTTGACTGGAAGATCACCGCACATACCGTGCAAAAGGGGCTGACCCCGATCAAGAATGTAAAAAATGTGATTGCGGTCGCTTCGGGCAAAGGAGGTGTGGGCAAATCAACCACTTCGGCCAACCTGGCTTTGGCGCTGCTGGCTGAGGGTGCCACAGTCGGCGTGCTCGATGCGGATATCTACGGGCCATCGCAGCCCCGCATGCTGGGTGCCTCTGGTCGGCCAGAGACAAAGGATGGCAAGACCATCGAGCCAATGGAGAGCCTGGGTCTGCAATCCATGTCCATTGGTTATCTGATCGAAGAGGATACCGCCATGATCTGGCGTGGCCCCATGGTTACCCAGGCGCTGGAACAGCTGCTGAACGATACCAACTGGAAAGAGCTGGACTATCTTGTTATCGACCTGCCGCCCGGCACGGGTGATACCCAGCTGACGTTGGCGCAGAAGGTGCCTGTATCGGGTGCAGTCATCGTCACTACTCCACAGGACATCGCATTACTGGATGCCCGCAAGGGGTTGAAGATGTTTGAGAAGGTTGAGATACCTGTTCTGGGCATCATTGAAAACATGAGCACCCATATCTGCTCCAACTGTGGCCATGAGGAGCACATCTTTGGTAAGGATGGTGGTGTTGAGATGGCCAAAGAGTACGGCATTGATCTGCTGGGTTGTCTGCCGCTGGATATCCGCATCCGGGAGGAGACAGACGGCGGCATGCCTACCGTAGCGGCTGAGCCGGATTCCAATATCGCCATGCTCTACCGTGATATTGCCCGCAAGACTGCGGCCAAGCTGTCACTGACAGCCAGGGACTATGCCGACAAATTCCCCAGCATTGTCATTGAATAATAACGGCAGGGGTTAGAGAGAGGCGCAGCCTGGTTACAGGCTGCGCCTTTTTTGTTGGCGGCCACTGCCCCAACCCGCTATGGAATCATGTAAAATGCGCCCCATTCTCTCCCCAACCCGCAGGCCCATACTATGAGCATCAAGTCAGACAGGTGGATTCGCCGCATGGCGGAGCAGCAGAAGATGATTGACCCCTTTATTCCAGGTCAGATCCGGGATGGGGAGCGTGGCCGCGTGATCTCGTATGGCACCTCGAGCTATGGTTACGATATTCGCTGCGCAGATGAATTCAAGATATTCACCAACATCAACTCGGCGGTAGTCGATCCCAAAAACTTTGATGACAACAGCTTTGTCGATGTGCAGTCCGATGTCTGCATCATCCCACCCAACTCCTTTGCCCTGGCGCGTACTGTTGAGTACCTGCGCATCCCCCGCAATGTACTGGTCATCTGTTTGGGTAAGTCCACCTATGCCCGCTGCGGCATTATCGTCAATGTCACCCCGCTGGAACCAGAGTGGGAAGGGCATGTGACGCTGGAGTTCTCGAACACCACACCGCTGCCGGCCAAGATCTATGCGAATGAAGGGGTGGCGCAGCTGCTCTTTTTTGAATCTGATGAGGTGTGCGACACCTCATACGGTGACCGGGCCGGAAAGTATCAGGGGCAACAGGGCGTAACCTTGCCTAAACCATAAATCCATGGGGTCAGCACATTGTGAACCCCATGGGTCGTGGGAAGTGCGTTACTTGTTGCAGAACATCTCTGAGTTATGGCTGCGCATGGCCTGACAGGCATAGGGTTGATCAGCTTGGGCAATACCCGCAGCAGGGCTGGGGGTAACGGCGGTTGGGTCTGCACCTGCATCCAGAGCCTCTGCAACATTTGTTTTATTGGCACTGCAACCAGTGGCAAGCGCCGCCAGCAGAATCAAAAAGGTTATAGCCGATTTTTTCATAATCTCTCTTCCCAAATTGTTGTTATCAAAAATTCAGGCCGATCTTCTGCTATTGTCTGTTTTTTCACAAAGGCATTTATCAAATTTAGACACCTGTTGTGACAGCATGTGATTTAGTTTCTTTTGGTATAGATTCACCGCCTTGTATAGAGTTTGGCCAAAAGGATACTGGGAGCTACCGTGGCGATAGAAAAACCAAACAGATGGGCCATCCTTCTGCCTGTTCTGGCAGGGCTTGTTGCGCTGGCTCTGCTCAAGCAAAACCAGAGTGAACCCCCACAGGAGACGGCCAAAGAGCAGCCTCGCCTGGTGCGGGTGATGACCGTATTTGAGGCAACCGTGATCCCTCAGGCCATAGGGCATGGCAGCGTCAGGCCGGCCAGAACCTGGGAGGCGGTTGCCCAGGTCAAAGGCAAGATCCTGCAAAAACACCCTGAACTTAAAAAGGGTGCCATCCTTGAGGCCGAGAGCCTGCTGTTGCAGATTGACCCGACAGATTACCAGCTTGCCATTGCCCAGAGTGAGGCAGATATTTCAGCCACCAGGGCGCAGCTTGCAGAGCTGAGTGCGCGTGAGGCTAATACCCGCAAATCGCTGGTGATTGAAGAGCAGACCCTGGCGCTAAGTAAAAAGGAGCTGACCCGCAAAAAACAGCTGGTGCAGGATGGTAGCATCAGTCGTTCAAAGGTGGAGGATCAGGAGCGCGCCCTGCTCATGCAGCAGCAGGCGGTTCAGATCCAGCGAAACAGTCTGAACCTTGTGCCCAGTCAACGGGCGCTGCTGCGTGCGCAACTGGCGCGACAGGCGGCTCAGTTGAGTACCGCGCAGCGGGATCTGGCCAATACGGAGATTCGACTGCCATTTGCGGGGCGTATTGCTGCTGTGCATGCAGAGCAGGATCAGTATGTGCGAGAGGGGGAGGCGCTGCTGGTTGCGGATGATCTGCAACTGGCCGAGATAGAGGTTCCCATCCCCATTGAGCAGATGCGCGGCGTGCTGCATGCGGAAGGGCCGGTTGATCTGCTCAATACACCCTCGCCCGCGTTGCACAGCCGGCTGGGGCTTGCTGCCAGGGTGGATCTGAAAGAGGGGATCGTACATGCCAGCTGGCCCGGCCGTTTTGCGCGTATGAGCGATACGCTGGACCCCAAGACCCGCACCGTGGGCGTCATTATCGAAGTGGACGCCCCCTATGCCGGGATGCGCCCCGGTGAGCGTCCGCCACTGGTAAAAGGGCTGTTTGTTGAAGTCACCCTGCTGGGCAAGCCACTGCATAATCGTCTGATCGTACCGCGCTCCGCCCTGCACCAGGGCCATGTTTTTATCGTTGATGCAGAGAGTCGTCTGGCTATCCGCCCGGTTACACTCTCCCTGTTGCAACCGGAATTTGCGGTGATCAGCTCCGGCTTGAAGCTGGGGGAGCGGGTGGTGCTCTCAGATCTGGTGCCTGCCATCGAGGGGATGCTGCTGCAACCGCAGGAGGATCAGCAGGCACTGGCGCGGCTGAAACAGCAGGCCGGTATGCGCCCATGATCGACTTTTTTGTACGCCACTCCACCGGGGCCAATCTGCTGATGGTCTTGATGGTGATCATCGGCCTGAGCGCACTGCCCGAACTGCGGCGTGAGACCTTCCCCGATTTTGCGGCTCAGAAGCTGGAGATCAGACTCATCTATCCCGGTGCCAGTGCAGAAGATGTGGAGGAGGCGGTGTGCCAGCGGGTAGAGGATGCCCTGGAGCGCATCAGTGAAGTGAATGAGGTGGTCTGTGTTGCCAGGGAGGGGCAGGGCAGGGTGGTGGTCGAGATGATGGATGACTCGGATATGGCCCGCTTTATGGATGAGGTGAAGAGCGAGGTGGAGGCTATCGCTGATTTCCCGGAGCAGGTGGAGCTGCCGGTGATCAATGAGCTGGGTCGAACCGACAAGGTGGTTGCCGTGGCGATCACCGGCCCGATGCTGGTCAATGATCTGAAGGCCTATGCGGAACAGATCAAGCAGCGCATGCAACAGATGCCTGAGATCTCGCAGATCGAAGTATTGGGTTTCTCAGATCACCAGCTGCGTATTGAGGTCTCGGCACGAGCCATGCGTGGTTTCGGGGTGAGCATGTCAGATGTGGCCAATGCGGTGAGGCGACAAGGCATAGACCTGCCTGCGGGAACCCTGCGGACGCATGATCAGGATCTGTTGCTGCGCTTTGCCGATCTGCGCCGTTCGCCGGAGGAGCTGGCCAATCTGGTGGTGGTCAGCGCCAACAGTGGTGCAGAGATCAGGCTGGGGGATATTGCGCAAATCAGCGACCGTTTCGAGCTGGATGAGCGCAAGACCCTGTTCAATGGCCGCCGTGCCGCCGTGTTGCAGGTGATCAAGAGCAAACAGCAGGACTCGCTGGTGGTGATGGCATCGGTCAGCCGCTTCCTTGCGGCAGAGCGGCAGCGCGCCCCACCGGGGGTGGAGTTTACGGTCACCCAGGATCGCTCATCCATTGTGAGTGACCGCCTCAACCTGCTGCTGAAAAACGGTGGACAGGGGTTGATCCTGGTATTTCTCACCATGTGGCTCTTCTTTCAGCTGCGTTTTGCCTTTTGGGTGGCCATGGGGCTGCCGATCTCCTTCCTGGGTGCGCTCTTTATCATGGGCATGCTGGGGCTGACCATCAACATGATCACCATGGTGGCGCTGCTGATTGCCATCGGCCTGCTGATGGATGATGCCATCGTCATCTCTGAGAATATTGCGGCTCACCTGCGTAGAGGGAAATCCCCTGTGCAGGCGGCGATTGATGGTGCCAAACAGGTTGCTCCCGGGGTCATCTCCTCCTTTTTGACAACGATTGCGGTCTTTGGGCCGCTCGCCTTTCTCTCGGGTCACATGGGCAGCGTGCTGAAGTTTATCCCGATGGTGCTCTGCCTGGTGCTGGCGGTGAGTCTGATTGAAGCCTTTATGATCCTGCCACACCATCTGGCGCACTCTTTGCAAAATCAGAATAAAAAGGTGAGCCGTTTTCGCCAGCGCTTTGAAGAACAGCTGGACTATTTTCGCCAGCAGATCTTGGGGCCGGCTGTTGATTTTGCCGTGCGCCAGCGTTACTGGTTTGTTGGTGGTGTTATTGCGCTCTTCCTGCTGAGCATAGGCATGGTGCTCAGTGGCAAACTCAAGTATCAGGTTTTTCCAGATATTGAGGGTGATATTATTGAGGCGCGGGTGCTGCTGCCCCAGGGTACACCGCTGTGGCGTACTGAGGCTGCGGTGCAGCGGATCACCGACGGACTCAAGGCGGTGGATGAGCGCTTCTCCCCGCTTCAGCCCGATGGGCGGCAGCTGGTGCAAAATATCCAGGTGCGCTACAGCACCAATCAGGATGCCGGTGAGTCGGGGCCGCATCTGGCTACGGTGACGGCGGATCTGATTACCGCTGAAGAGCGCCGTGGGCGGCTGGATGACATCATCAACCACTGGCGCAATAGTGTGGGGGAGATCCCCGATCTGATTGCCCTCAACTACAAGGAGCCGGTGATCGGGCCGGGCGGCATTCCGCTGGAGATACGTCTCAAAGGTGCCAGCCTGGAACAGCTGAAACAGGCCTCGTTGGAGCTGCAAGGGTGGCTGGGGCGCTACCGGGGAGTGTTTGATCTCTCGGATGACCTGCGGCCGGGCAAGCCTGAGCTGCGTATGCGCCTGCGGGAGGGGACGCTGGCACTGGGGCTGGATGCCACGACCATCGCCAATCAGCTGCGTGCGGCCTTTTTTGGCGTGACAGCCAGCGAAATTCTGGTGGCGGGTGAGGCCTATGAGATTGATGTCAGGCTGGCGCAGCATGACCCATCCACACTGACCGATCTGGAGACCTTTCGGATCGTTACAGAGCAGGGTGATCAGATTCCGCTGAGCACGCTGGTGCATATTGAGCCAGACCGTGGTTTTTCCCGTATCAAACGGGTGGATGGGGTGCGTACGGTGACTGTTACTGGTGATCTGGATCCCCGTGTCGCCAATGCCCAGGAGCTGATCAACCACACTCGCCAGCTCTTTCTGCCGGGGCTGCAACAGCGCTACCCAGGCGTGCAGATCGGGATTGAAGGACAGTCCAGGGAGTCAGACAAGACCGGCAGCTCGATGCTGCGCAGCTTTGCCATTGGGCTGGCCTGCATTTTCATCCTGCTCAGCTTTCAGTTTCGCAGCTATCTGGAGCCGCTGGTGGTGATGTTTGTGATTCCGCTATCACTTATTGGCGTGATCTGGGGGCATCTGTTGATGGGGGTTGCGCTCTCTATGCCGGGCATTATCGGCTTTGCTTCGCTGGCTGGGATCGTGGTGAATGACTCCATCCTGCTGGTGGAATTTCTAAAACAGCAGGTGCGCAAGGGGCACAGCATGGTTGAGGCGGCGAAGATTGCCAGTCAGGCGCGTTTTCGTGCGGTGCTGCTTACCTCGATCACCACCATTGCAGGTCTTTTCCCGCTGCTGTTGGAGAAGAGTACGCAGGCGCAGATTCTCATCCCACTGGCGGTCAGTATTATCTTTGGGCTGCTGGCCACCACCCTGCTGGTGCTGCTGGTGGTACCCGCACTGTTTGGCATACTGGATGATTTCAAAGCATCCGATAGGGGAGGGGGAAGGGGGTAGTGATGGGTATTCAACAGAAAACTGCTGATGGCCGCTCCCTGGCCATCAGCACTCTTTAACAGACTAAGCTGACTTAGATAGCATCAACAATTGCATTCAAGGATGCACTGGGGCGCATAACAGCTTCTGCCTTCTGGTCATCTACGTGGAAGTAACCACCAAGATCGACAGGCTTGCCCTGAATGGCATTCAGCTCACCAATAATCTTGGCTTCGTTGTCTGCCAGCTCTTTGGCAACCGGGGCGAATTTTGCCTGAAGTTCAGCATCATCAGTCTGTGCTGCCAGCTCCTCTGCCCAGTACATGGCCAGATAGAAGTGGCTGCCACGGTTGTCCAGCTCACCACACTTACGGGAAGGTGACTTGTTGTTGTCCAGCAGCTTGCCTACGGCTTTGTCCAGTGCATCCCCCAGAACCTTGGCCTGAGCATTGCCTGTCAGTGTGCTGACCTGCTCCAGAGAAGGTGTCAGGGCCAGAAATTCACCCAGTGAGTCCCAGCGCAGGTGGTTCTCTTCCATCAACTGCTGAACATGCTTGGGTGCAGAACCGCCAGCACCGGTCTCGAACAGACCACCACCATTCATCAGCGGCACGATGGAGAGCATTTTGGCACTGGTGCCAACCTCAAGAATCGGGTAGAGATCGGTGTTGTAGTCACGCAGCACGTTACCAGTAACAGAGATGGTGTTCTCACCGGCACGCATACGCTCAACAGAGAGCTTGGCTGCGTCATAGACAGACATGATGCGGATATCCAGGCCTGAGGTGTCGTGATCCTTGAGGTAGCGATCGACCTTCTTCTTGACCTCTTGATGGTGAGGGCGATCGGCATCCAGCCAGAAGATAGCAGGCCAGCCTGTTGCGCGGGCACGTGTTACGGCCAGTTTTACCCAATCCTGGATGGAGGAGTCCTTGACCATCACCATGCGCCAGATATCACCCTCTTCTACTTCATTCTCAAGGATGGTGTTGCCGTTGGCGTCGACAACACGCATGGTGCCATCGGCCGGGGCTTCGAAGGTGGTTGGGTGTGAACCGTACTCTTCAGCTTTCTTCGCCATCAGGCCGACATTAGGTACGGTGCCCATGGTGGTGGGATCGAGTGCGCCATTGGCGATGCAGTTCTCAACCGTTGCGGTGTAGAGCGGTGAGTAGCAGTGGTCAGGGATGACAAATTTGGTATCTTTTTGCTGACCGTCTGGTCCCCACATCTGCCCTGATGCACGGATAGCAGCAGGCATGGAGGCATCGATGATCACGTCACTTGGGACATGCAGGTTGGTGATGCCTTTGTCGGAATCAACCATGGCGATTGCAGGGCGTGTGGCGTAAACCGCCTCAATGTCTGCTTTGATCGCTGCCTGCTGATCTTCAGGCAGCTTCTCTATTTTGGCATAGAGATCACCCAGGCCGTTGTTGAAGTTAACACCCAGCTCTTCAAGAACCGCTGCATTTTTCTCGATGGCATCTTTGTAGAAGACCTTTACGCAGTGGCCAAAGACGATTGGGTCGGCGACCTTCATCATGGTTGCTTTCATGTGCAGAGAGAAGAGAACATCATTGGCCTTGGCATCTTCAATCTGCTCAGCAAGGAATTTCACCAGGGCTTTTTTGCTCATGAAGGTGGTGTCAACAATCTCACCTGCCTCCAGAGGCACGCTCTCTTTCAGTACGGTAACCGTGCCATCTTTAGCCACAAACTCAACCCGGGCGTCCGTGGCTTCGGTCATGGTGGTTGAGACTTCGTTGGAGCAGTAATCACCGCTGCTCATGCTGGCAACGTGTGATTTGGAGTCTTTGCTCCATGCACCCATGGAGTGCGGATGCTTTTTGGCGAAGTTCTTTACCGCAGTTGGTGCGCGACGGTCAGAGTTGCCCTCACGCAGCACAGGGTTTACCGCACTTCCCAGTACCTTTGAATAGCGCTCTTTAATCTCTTCCTCAGCCGCATTTTGTGGCTCTTCCGGGTAATTTGGGATGTCATAGCCCTGCTCTTGCAGCTCTTTGATTGCAGCTTTCAGCTGTGGCAGAGAGGCGCTGATATTAGGCAGTTTGATGATGTTGGCTTCAGGGGTCTTGGCCAGTTCGCCCAGACGAGCCAGCTCATCGGGAATTCGCTGCTCTTCTGTCAGGTTCTCCGGGAAAGTGGAGATGATGCGGCCAGCAAGGGAGATGTCCCTTGGCTCAACATTTACGCCTGCAGCTTGCGTGAAGGCATTAACGATCGGCAGCAAAGAGTAGGTTGCTAAAGCGGGTGCTTCATCAATCTTGGTCCAAATGATCTTTGATGTGGTCATGGTTTTTCCTCAGTTTAATAAAAGCGGCATATATACTTAGGGTGAAAAAGTGGGAGATACCCCCTCAGCGGCATGCTGTTATCCAGCTTTGTTGAAGGTTTATCGTTAAATTGGGCAAGAGCCTCTCTACTCGCAAGATGCGGCAGGCGCAGACAGGTATTACTTTCTGCTTTAGCGCAAACATTACAGCAGGCTCTTCGACAGGGGGTTGGGAGTTTAACCCCATACAAAAAGAGGTCGCTCTCTTCTTTAAGAGGCTATAGATTATGCGCGTCACGTTGTTGCCATTTTGTTCAGTAATGGCACTTTTGGCTCTGGATTTTTCCATCGGCACTCTCTGGATTCAGTTGCGGCACTGCCTAACAGACTGCTCAGGACAATCGCGTCATACTCATTAAAACGCACCCGCCCCCAAAAGGGGAGGGTGCGCAATAATGAATGTTTACAACTGCAATGTAAACCCCTACAGATTACCCGACATAGCTCACTTTACTGGCTGGGGTGCGGGTGTCCATATTGCGGCCACGGTTGGTGTGGTCGTCGATCTCTGCGGCACTTCCGATCATGCGTCCAAACAGGAACACAGTGAAGGCTGCAGATTCCAGCTGACGCTCACTGACCTTGCCTTCTGCGTAGGGCTGCCACAGCATCTTCAGCAGGATCACGGCAATAACGGCATCGACGTTAACGCAGTAGACATTCTTGCTGACGCCGGTCTTGGCCAGTGCCTCAACCATGTTGTGGTAGTAATCCAGGAAGATATTGTACTGACCCTTCTCTTTGATCAGGTCATTTACAAAGACTTCACGCGGATCATAGTTGACATCCTTGCCCTTGAAGACCGGGTGGTTGATGCAGGGGATCTTGGCATAGGAGAGATCACCTGCCGCCTTGGCCTTGATTTTATAGGCCTTGTACTCTTTGGCATAGTTCAGCGCCATAGTTGCAAGATCCAGCCCGTGGTTGGGGTCGCCTGGGTTTTTCAGGCCGCTCTCCTTGAACTGCTGCATCAAGAAGGCCATCGCCTCAAAACCGTTACCGCCGTGGGCGAAGCCGGTGTGCGTCAGGAAGCCGATGTAGGATTTGTTGACCTGCACCCGTTCAGGAACCTCAGGGCCATCAGCACTGACCGCACCTTTGGCACCCTGGCCAGAGATGGTGCCGGGGCCATTGGTGGTCAGCAGACCCAACAGAATGGAGAGCGAGAACAGCTCCTCTTCGGTGGGCTTGGTGCCCAGCAGCGCCAGGTATGCGGTTTCGGTAAAGCTCCATTTATTCATCAGTTCCTGATCCGATACGCCGCAGAAGCTGCCAGGCTGCTGCTGATCACTTGATGCAGCAGAGCCGATCAGGGTGCTGAAGACACGCAGATGCCATGGCATGTTGGTCAAGGTGGTTACAGAGACCCGCTTATGCATCAGCGGCTTCCACATCAGGTGAGCCGCAGCGGCAGCAGTGATGGCATCTTCTGCAATTGCCTTGCCGGTACGCTCAGCCAGCGCCTCCAGGGTGCGGATGAAGACAGAGCTTACTCCGCGTGCCTTGATGGCTGCCAGCATCCCTTCGCTACGTGCCGTGGCGCTCTCTGCCAGCAGCGCTTCAGCTGCAGAGCTGGAAGCGGCCTTATCGACGATGGCACTGATGTCAAATGTCTCGTCAGCAGGATTGCTCAGGCCAGACTGGCCAAACAGATCCTTGAGCGCCTCCGCTGCTGCTTTGGCACCTGCTACCTTGTTAGGCCCCACAATGGCCACTGCAGAGGCCAGCACCGTATTGGGGCTGTTGCCCGCCTCGCGTGCAGCATCAGCTGCGGCCACGGTTATCTCATTCGCCTGGTTGACATAGGCGTTAAGAATGACGTTGGCCAGTGCTGCGCCATTGGCATCTGGATATTCACGCGCCAGTGAGAGCACCAGGTTCTCTTCGAAGGTGTGCGTAGAGGCGTCCAGTACACTGACGCCCTGCAGGCGGCTGACCTGGGTTTTGGGATCCATCATGGAGGCGCCGGAGGCATCCTTCATTGTCTGGCGCGGGAAGACCACACCCACCTGCTTCAGGAGTGCAGCAATCTGCTGATTGTATGGCTCCATGGCGGTAACGAGTGGTGCATCCAGCTCTGCGGGCAGGCCAATATCCATATCACTGGCAAACCAGGGTTTTAGTGAAAGATCGCCCCTGGGCTCAAAATCGGGCTGAACTTTGTTTAAAGCCATAACCGCAGTCAGTGCTTCCGGGATGTGGGCAATATTGATTACCACTGCGCCCTTGGCGGAAACCACAGGGTTCTCAGGGGTGTAGATCTCATCCACACCAAACTTGTCCATGAACCACTTCTCTTTGGCTTCCGCATTATCGCCTGCGCCTGCAATGGCACCTGCATGCCCGCATGCGCGCGTCAGTTTAGCCTTCCAACGCCCCACGATGCAGGCGACAACAGGCTTCTTCAGCTCAATGTCATGCTCATAATATCCACCTGGCTCAATGTACATGACCGCCCCTTTACTGCGGTCATCGTTATGAAAGGCGTGAGTGAATTCAGGTGCTGCGAAGTGGATGTAGACATCCTTACCTGAGGAGACGGATACTGTGGTACCCCAACCTGCGGTCAGCATGTAGGTTGCAATGGTGGTGGTGAAATTGCCTGAGTTTGAGAACAGGGCGATGGAACCTGGAACCAGTGACTCTTCCGGGGCGTTGCCACCCAGCGCACCACCGATACGGATATGCTTGTGTGCATCGGCAATACCCAGGCAGTTGGCACCAAATACATCGACCCCCTGCTGCTGACAGTATTGACGGATGATACGTGAATCAGAGAGTGGCACCTTCTCGGTCAGGATGACCACTTTGTCGATTCCTGGATTAACACGTACCGACTCAATCACAGAGTCCTTTACACCGGATGGTGGCACATAGACTACAGCCACATTGAATTCGTGACCCGCTTCCATGGCTTCTGCCACGTTGCTGTAGATAGGGATATCACCTGCGTCGGTCTTCATGGTGGTGCCAGAGCGCCCCGGCATGGTTCCACACACAATATTGCCACCGGAGTAGACGTGGCTAACTGGTGTTACTGTGCGGCTTTCACCACCAGCAATATTGAGTACACAGACCCGATCTTCTTTATTGCAGATCTGATCCAGGGAGTCGATCCCTACATAATAATGTTCGAAAGCCGCAACACCACGTGGTGTCCGACTGTGCTTTCCAGAACTTGTTAATGATGACATTCTGAACCTCTATTCGTTTGCTTTATATTCGATACTGAAAGGTGCTGAGTTTTATAAAACTCAGGCCGCTGTCTTGGAGTTGGAGTCAACTCCCATTGCCTTGGCAATAGCGGCTTTACCGCCCTTGTGCTCTATCCAGTCATCAACATCTTTGGCGTAGTTCACTACTGCACTCATGGACGAGTCAAAACCGAACATCTTGTAAGGGATCTTCATACCATCCAGCGCATCTTTCATGTAACCCATTCCACGGATCAGGTTAGGCCCACCACGCCCTATTACAACGTAGAGGGGCTTGAGGCCAGTTTCATTCAGATGATCTCGCAGGGCATCGGCCATGGCACGGAAGGTTTCATAGATATCGGTGTTATTGGCCTTGCCACCGATAATAAACAGTACGTTACTCTGTGCTAACCAGTGCTTATAGGTAATGCGGCTGATTTCATACATCTTCTCGTACGGTGGGTTGCCGCCAAAATCAGAGGAGATGATACCGGCATCGCCCAGCAGTTCGGTTACCAGCGCGTTGGCACCGCCGCCAAAGGTCATCGCTGTGATGGTGCCTTTGTCATTGGTGACAAATACGTCAGACTGACCCTGGTAGGTGCGCAGCTGGTTTACCTCTTGCTCATACGCTGTCAACTCACCAGCGTCCAGGCTGGCGGGCAGCTTCAGGCGCTTCCAGTTTGGATCATCGGTATCGAAAGAGCACTTGAAATCGCAGGCGACAGGCACCAGGCGACCCTTGGCATTAGGCATCATGCGGATCGGGTTCAGCTCCAGCATGTTCATGCCGTAGTTATGGTAGAGATCCCATAACTTGGGCAGATTCTGCACCAGTGGGCTGATGATCTCGTTTGGTGCGCCCAGTTGGCGCAGGGTGTTTGAGATCACAAACCCCTTCAGCCCGGTTAGCGGATCAAACGGGACGGTTGCAATCTTGTCCTCAGGCAGCTCTTCAATATCGACACCACCATGATGGGTGATGGTCAAGGTCGGCGCGCGGTATACCGTGCTGTCTGTAATAGAGACGTAGATCTCATACTCGGCAGGGATGCCACTCTCGAAGGTGACACCTTCTGATTTGGCAACAGAGTTACCGTGGCTATGCTTGGCAAAGTAGAGGCGCTCTTTCTCTGCAATCGCGGTATCCAGATCCTTGGCAAAACCGATCAGGCCGGCTTTACCTTTTTTGCCAATGCCACCCTTGAACACGGGCTTGACCAACAGCAATCCCCACTTATCGAGCATGGCTTGGATTTCATCTGTGCTGGCTTCTGGCCCAAGGATCTCAGCACGTGGAAAATCCACATACTCAAGAAGCTTGGAACCCCACAACATGCCTGTAATCTGCATTTGTTGACTCCTAAAAGTTTAAAAGGTTAGATCGTTAAATAGCTTACAAGGAAATATTTAAAGGCCGGTCTCTTTCACGGTAGAGACTACTGCTTCGAGTGTCGTGTCGAACATTGCCTGCTCTTCGGCCGTCAATTCGAATTCGAGAATCTTTTCAACGCCACCTGCGCCGATGACACAGGGGACACCCATAAAGTAACCGTCTATGCCGTATTCGCCTTCACACAGGGCGGCGGAGGAGATGACCCGTTTTTTATCTTTAAGGTAGGCCTCAACCATTTCACAACAGGAGGCAGCAGGGCTATTGTAGGCACTGCCGTTACCCAGAAGTTTAACCACTTCTGTACCGGCTTCGCGGGTGCGGTCAGCTATTTTATCGATCTGCTCTTTTGACAGGAGCGCATCCAGCGGCACACCAGCAACGGTTGCTGTACGCACCATTGGGATCATTGTGGGGCCATGACCACCCAGCACAATAGCTGAGACATCTTCAGTTGAAAGCCCGGTCTCCATGGCAACAAAGGCCTCAAAACGGCCGCTATCCAGGGCGCCGGCCATGCCGACAACGCGCTCTTTCGGGATGCCGGCCTGTTTATAGAAGGCGTAGACCATGGCATCGAGCGGGTTGGTCGTCAGGATAACAAAGGCATCTGGGGCGTGCTTTTTAATATTTTCAGCGACTGTAGCGATAATGCCCAGATTTATCTCCAGCAGGTCATCACGGGTCATTCCGGGTTTTCTTGGCAGCCCTGCGGTTATTACAATAACGTCGGCACCTTCAATATCGGCATAGTCACCGGTGCCAGAAAGATTTACGTCATAGCCGCCATGTGGCCGCAGCGCCATCATATCCAGAGCTTTGCCCTTCATTGGGTCTGCAACCTCGGGGCGATCCAGTATAACGACATCCCCCAGCTCTTTCTGGGCGATAAGGAGCGCCAAGATGCTTCCTATCTGACCGCCTCCAATTAAAGCGATTTTCTTCCTGGACATATTCTCTACCCCTTATATCGTTAGTAAGAGAGCCAGCTCATACAGCGCCTTCAGCAGCTGCCAAAACCAGTCTTGGTTGTCTGTTTCCGGGGTGGGTGGCCGAAAGCCACCGCCCCCTTCGAGATTTTGAAAGGCGAAATATAAATGAAGAATTGGTTCAAGTGTACCCCTAATTTCATTAAATCAACAAACACCGGCTCTGTGGCTGGCTATTGATGGCGTGAATTGGAGGGATATCTAGAGAGATCCCCAGGAGTCTTTCCGGCGCTGTACATGCAGTCGGGGCAGGATGAGGCCGATAAGAATGCCGGCGATGATGACGGCGGCACCAATCAGAAACCAGTCCCGGGTGCTTTGGTTGCTGAGATCTCTGTTCTCCTGCTTCAGATCCTCGATCTGATGTGTGAGGCTGGCCACACTCTTGCGCAGCGCTACGCGCTCTTCGGCCACTTGAATGGCGTCGGCTGCGGTACGGCGGATGCTCTCCAGCTCTGCGGCTATCCGGTTTTTCGTCTGCTGTAGCTGAGCGAAGTTGCTGCTGAGCTCTTTCAGCTCTGACTGGGTTGCCGTCAGCTCACTGCTGAGCCGTTCAGGTTCTGTCTGTGCGACCTTCAGTTTGGTCTCAGCCGCTGCCAGACGATCCCTGGCGCTGGGGGTTTTCATGAGTTGACGGGTGAGGATGTAGCCAACTGTTCCATTTTCAGTGCGCACCTTTGAGTAGCCTGTTTCGCGGCTGCTCTCAAGCAGTGAGAGCGCCGTGCCGCTGGGGAGTGCCTTCAGAATCTTGTGGCTCACCCCTTCACCGGAACGCAGCATGACCTTGAACTGGTCGGTAACGTAGCGTGTTTCAGCCTGAGCCTGGGCGCAGCAGCAGACCAGCAGGAGGAGGACGGTGATAAGGGTTGGGTATCTGTTCATGCTATCCATTGATTAGAAACTCCAGTAGAGCCTTCTGTGAGTGCATACGGTTTTCAGCCTCTTCCCATACCACGCTATCCTCCCGGTCGATGACAGAGGCGGTCACCTCTTCACCCCGGTGGGCGGGCAGGCAGTGCATGAAGAGCGCGTGGTTATCCGCTTGCTCCATAAGTATGTCATTGACCTGATAGTTGGCAAAGGCCACTTCACGTTTGGCCTGCTCATCTTCCTGCCCCATGCTGGCCCAGACATCGGTGACAACCAGATCGACCCCCTCGGCTGCGGCCAGTGAGTCACGAATGATCTCGCAGCGATCCTTGGCTGAGGTGAGGATGGCAGGATCAGGGTCAAACCCCTCTGGGCAGGCGATGCGGAGTCTGAAGTCAAACTGCTGGGCGGCATTGATGTAAGAGTGGCACATGTTGTTGCCATCGCCGACCCAGAGCACGGTTTTGCCCTGGATGTCGCCACGGTGCTCAAACCAGGTCTGGATGTCGGCCAGCAGTTGCAGCGGGTGAAAGCGGTCGGTAAGGGCGTTGATGACCGGCACCCTGGAGTGGGCTGCAAAGGTTTCCAGATCGCTCTGTTCGTAGGTGCGCACCATGATGCAGTCAACCATGCGCGAGAGTACCCGGGCGGTATCTTCGATCGGTTCACCTCGCCCCAGCTGGGTGTCGCGGGGGGAGAGGAATATCGCCTTTCCGCCAAGCTGGGTCATGCCGGCCTCAAATGAGACCCGGGTGCGGGTGGATGATTTCTCGAAGATCATGCCGAGTGTACGGTTTTTCAGCGACTCATGCAGCTCGCCACTGCGCAGCAGCGCCTTCAGTTCAATCGCCCGGTTGATGATGCGGTGCAGCTCGGCAGGTGTCAGATCCAGCAGTGAGAGGAGATGCCGGGGCTGCGGTGTGGTCGCTGTGGTCATTTTTCGTTGCTGCTTGATTTCTGAAGAAAGGTTTTGATGATGCCACAGAGTGTTGCAATCAGCTCATCGGCCTGTTCATGGGTGAGCACAAGCGGTGGCAGCAGGCGAACCACGCGCTCTGCGGTGACATTGATCAGGATCTTGCCCAGCATCAGTGCGGCTCCGACCAGGTCGCCACAGGGGCGATCCAGCTCAATGCCGATCATCAGTCCGCAGCTGCGAATCTCTTTGACGCCCTCTTGCCCTTCCAGCCGCTCCTGAAACCCTTTTTGCAGATAGTGCCCCAGCGTGGCGGCTTTTTCTGTCAGCTGATCTTTTTCAAGGGTATCGAGTACGGCGCAGGCAGCGGCGCAGGTGAGCGGGTTGCCGCCAAATGTGGAGCCGTGGGTGCCGGGAGAGAATATATCTGCGGCGACTCCTTTGGCAAGACAGGCGCCAATCGGCAGGCCGTTGCCCAGTGCTTTGGCCAGGGTCATGACATCTGGGGTGATGTCACTGTGCTGGTGGGCAAATAGCTTGCCTGTGCGCCCCATGCCAGTCTGAACCTCGTCCAGCATCATGAACCAGTCATTCTGGTTGCACAGCTCGCGTAGCCTGCGCAAATAGTCAGGGGCGGGGATCGTGATGCCACCTTCGCCCTGGATCGGCTCAACCAGCACGGCGACGATATTTTTATTGGTCTGGGCAGCTCGCTTCAGGCTTTCGACATCATTAAATGGAACCCGCACAAAGCCCTGCACTAGCGGCTCAAACCCCGCCTGAACCTTGCGGCTGCCGGTGGCAGAGAGGGTGGCCATGGTGCGCCCGTGGAAACTGTTCTCCATGACGATGATGGTGGGGATGTCGATGCCTTTTGAGTGGCCGTAGAGCCGGGCAATCTTGATCGCAGCCTCGTTGGCTTCGGCACCGGAGTTGCTGAAAAATACCCGATCCATCTTTGCCAGATGGGTCAGCCGGTCTCCCAGTCTGCGCTGTAGTTTTATCTCGTAGAGGTTGGAGGTGTGGATTAGGGTCTCTGCCTGCTGGCTGATCGCTTGTGCCACGGTTGGGTGGGCATGCCCCAATCCACAGACGGCAATGCCGGAGAGGGCATCCAGGTAGCGTGTCCCCTTATCGTCCCAAAGCCAGGCACCTTCGCCCCGCTCAAAGCAGACGGGTAAGCGGTTGTAGGTGGCCATAAGTGAGTCCGTCATGGTGGTTTATCCTGCCTGGGTTGGCTGCGGGTGCGAGTATTACTGTTCTGATCCGGTTTGCGGAAGTATATTCGCAGAAAAACCAGCGATCTTATCGAACTAAAACTGATGGGGCAACTGCATGTTGCGAGTAGTGTGGCGGAGTGTGCGGAAAGGAGTCCATTCCTTTCATATCGCCTATGAGGATGTTGGTTTTCGTTTGCTGTTGATCTTGTCGATCTGAGCCTGTTGCGCCTTTGAGAGCTGCCCGGTGTTTTTTGGGGCTATATTTTGTGCGGCTTTTTTGGCGGCGACCCGTTTGATGGCCGCTTCGATGGCAGCGGTCTTTTTCAAAGCCGCCTGCTTGCGCTGCAAGCGGGCAGTGCGCAGTTGTTTAAGGCGTTCACGCCGTGCTGTCTGTGCCGCATGGCGCTGCTGTGCATGTGCCGCTTTCTGTTGCTTCAGTTCAGCCGACCAGGCCTGGTTTTCAAAGGGCTGCATCTCTATGCATGCTACAGGGCAGGGCTCAATGCAATCCTGGCAGCCGGTGCACTCATCAATGATTACGGTGTGCATCTGTTTGGCCGCACCCAGGATGGCATCTACCGGACAGGCCTGTATACAGAGGGTGCAGCCGATACAGAGCTGTTCATCGATGAAGGCGTGTTCCTTCACTTAATGCCCGGGTTCTCAAAGAAAATGTAGGAGGTTGAGTAGTCGCTGAACTCGAAATAGACCTTTTTTTCGCCAGGATCGGCAATATTGTTCAGGTTGGTGTCCATGACGCCATAGCCAAATCGGTAGGGGCGGGAGCCGCCGTCAGATGTGCCGGATGCCGTGGTGAGTTTGTCGATCTTGATAAAGCGTTTAACCAGTTTTTCCCCGGCATAGACCTCCAGCACACCGTTGGTGCCGGTCCAGTTCTGTATTGCCCGGCCAAATTTGTTTTGGCTCTCTTGGGTGCAGGCACTCAGTAGCAGTGCCGTTGATAGCAGTAGCAGGTATTTCATATCATTCGATTTCCATTGGTTTAGAAGTAGAGGTTATTTAACCTTCATGCCCGGTTCGGCACCTTCGTCCGGACTGAGGATGAAGAGCTCTTTTCCGCCAGGGCCTGCGGCCAGTACCATCCCCTCAGAGAGACCAAAGCGCATTTTGCGTGGTGCCAGGTTGGCGACCATAACCGTCAGTTTGCCCTCCAGCTCTTCCGGGGTATAGGCTGATTTTATACCCGCGAATACAGTACGGCGGTCACCTGCGCCTAACTCCAGTGTGAGTTGCAGGAGTTTGTCTGCCCCTTCAACGTGGGAGGCCTTGGCAATGCGGGCGATGCGCAGATCCACCTTGGCAAAGTCGCTGAATTCGATGGTGTCGGCTATGGGCTCTTTCGCCAGGTGCCCCTCTGTACGGGTTTCATGAGGTTTGGTCTGCTTGGCATTCCGGGCTGCCAGATCCTCTTTGGAATCGTTCAGCATGGCTTCAATCTGTGTTGCCTCAACCCGGGTCATCAGTGGCTTGAATTTTGCGATGGCGTGAGAGAGTAGTGGTGTGGGTAACTCTGCCCAGGTCAGTGGAGGGATCTGCAGAAAGGTCTCTGATTTTGCTGCTGTGGCGGGCAGGATGGGACGCAGGTAGCCAATCAGCAGCCGGAACAGGTTGATGCCCATGGAGCAGATGGCCTGTAGTTCCGCCTCTTTGCTCTCCTCCTTGGCAATGACCCAGGGTTTTTTCTCGTCGATATATTGGTTGGCGCGGTCGGCCAGTGCCATGATCTCGCGTACAGTGCGGCTGAATTCGCGTTTTTCATAATGTTCGGCGATGGATTGCCCGGCGTTGATGAACTCCTGGAAGAGTGCTGGCTCTGCAAGTTCGGCTGAGAGCTGGCCATCAAAACGTTTTCTGATGAAGCCGCTACAGCGACTGGCGATGTTGACCACCTTGCCTACCAGGTCGGAGTTGACGCGCTGGGCGAAGTCCTCCAGGTTGAGGTCGATATCCTCGATGCCGCTGCCTAGCTTGGCCGCAAAGTAGTAACGCAGATACTCTGGATTCAAGTGCTTCAGATAGGTGCTGGCCTTGATAAAGGTGCCACGGGATTTGGACATCTTCTGCCCGTTTACGGTGAGAAAGCCGTGAGAGAAGATGGCGGTAGGGGTGCGGAAGTCGGCTCCGCTGAGCATGGCAGGCCAGAAGAGAGCGTGGAAGTAGATAATATCCTTGCCGATGAAGTGGTATAGCTCGGCTTTGCTCTGTCTGCCCCAGAACTGGTCAAAATCCAGCCCGCTTCTGTCGCACAGGTTTTTGAAGCTGGCCATATAACCGATAGGGGCATCCAGCCAGACGTAGAAGTATTTATCGGGATGACCCGGAATCTCAAAGCCAAAGTAGGGGGCATCACGGGAGATGTCCCACTCTTGCAACCCCGCCTCAAACCACTCCTCCAGCTTGTTGGCGACCTCGCTTTGCAGGTGCCCGGCTCTGATCCACTGTCGCAGCATCGGCTCGAAATTGGCCAGCTTGAAGAAGTGGTGTTCGGACTCCCTCTCTGTGGGTTTGGCACCGGAGATGGCTGAGACCGGGTTCTTCAGCTCGCTGGGGGAATAGCTGGCACCGCACGCCTCGCAGTTGTCGCCATATTGGTCACCCGTGCCGCATTTGGGGCATTCACCTTTGATGAAGCGATCGGGCAGAAACATCTGCTCCACCGGATCAAAGGCCTGGGTGATGGTGCGGAGGCTGATGTTGCCCCTCTCCAGGTTGCGCTGGTAGATGGTGGATGCCAGCTGTCGGTTCTCATCGGAATGGGTAGAGTGGTAGTTATCAAAATCTATACTAAAATTGGCGAAGTCTTGCTGATGTTCCGTACTGATGCGTGCAATCAGCTCCTCTGGTGTGATCCCTTCCTGGCGTGCGCGTAACATGATGGGGGTGCCGTGGGCATCATCGGCGCAGACGTAGAGGCACTGGTGCCCACGCATCTTCTGGAATCGTGCCCAGATATCGGTTTGCACATACTCAACCAGATGGCCGATATGGATGGAGCCATTGGCATAGGGGAGGGCGCTGGTAACCAGGATTTGTCGTACTTCGTTGTTCATTGTGTGAGCCAGGGGGAGGTCTAAATTGGGGCATTATCGCATATTCGGTGCCGGGGTGTGGCGCTACGTCTCCTTATCAGATCTATTCAAATATGCGGTTGGTTTTAGCCCTGATGATAAGAGGTGAAAGAATAATAGAGATTAAAAACAGCCACTTAAAATACTGCCCAGTAATTCATGGAATAATACTACTATAATCCATTAGGTGATCCCCTGAATATGTGGGGAGGGTTTCGGGTCTCAAAGGGGCAGTGGCGTGCCTGAATTAAATGTAATTAACTTGGCGAAATGTCAGTGCTGCGCTGTGCTGACAATATGGATCGTTAGTGTCCTTAACAAATAAGCTGTATGAGAGGTTGGTGATATGTATGCAAATGATAAACCACTGGTGATTTTAATGGCAGATGATGATGAAGATGATTGTCTGCTGGCAAAAAAAGCGCTTAGCCAGTCGCGTTTGAATGCAAGGCTAGAGTTTGTGAAGGATGGTGAAGAGCTGCTGGAGTACCTTGGCAGAGAGGATGAGTATGAAAGAAAACACCCTGAGCCAGATATAATCCTGCTTGACCTTAATATGCCAAAAATGAATGGGCTGGAAGCGTTAAAAGCCATCAAATCGCAAGCTGCATTATGCCATATCCCCGTGATTGTATTGACAACATCCAAAGCTGAGCATGATGTTTGCAATAGCTACTCTTTTGGTGCAAGTTCCTTCATAACGAAACCAGCAAGTTTTAAAGGGCTGGTTGAAACAATGGAAATAATCAAAAGGTATTGGTTTGAAGTCGTTGAGTTGCCAAAAAAGCATGCCGCATGGGGAGGATGAGCAAAGTAGTGTGATGCAATCAAATGAGAAACCAGGGCAAAGGTATTAAGTGAGATGGTAATAAAGAGGCTGAATATCCTTCTTATAGAAGATGATGAAGAGGATTATTTTATCATAAAAAGCCTGTTCAGTCGTATACGCGATTTACAGAGTGATATTCAATGGGTGCCCAGCTATTTTGAAGCATTAAAATGGATTAATAATCTGGATCAGGATATCTGCCTGATTGACTATCGGCTGGGTGATGGCAATGGTTTGGATCTTTTGCGCAAGGCGCGTGAAAAGGGGTGCATTAAACCCATAATAATTCTTACCGGTCAAGGAGATCTCGATGTAGATATAGAGGCAATGAAAGCGGGTGCCTCAGACTATCTTGTAAAAGGAGAGCTAAATGCGCAGGTTCTCGAACGTTCAATTCGTTATGCGATAAACATGGCTCAAACCATTGATACGCTACGTCATGCACATGGCAAGCTGGCACTTGAGATAGAAGAGCGAAAAAAAGCTGAGTTTGAGCTAATAAAAGCCAAAAAATCAGCTGAAGATGCAAGCCGCATAAAAAGTGAGTTCTTATCCAATATCAGTCATGAGATACGTACGCCGATGTGCACCATTATTGGCATGGCGGAGCTGCTGTCAGAGTCTGGTTTATCAACGGCGCAGAAGACGTATGTGAAAACATCAATGCAAGCGGGTAATGATCTTCTGCATTTAATTGATGAAATCATTAACATATCAAAAATCGAATCTTCACAGGTTGAGATTGAAGCTGTTCCGTTTGAGCTGGATGGTTTGCCATTAAAAATAGCATCCGTTTTTGAGAAAAAGGCGCAAGCAAAGGGTCTTCAGTTTACTTGCCATGTGGCATCGGATGTGCCAATAAAATTAATCGGTGATCCTGCGCATTTAGAGCAAATACTGATGCATTTTATAAGCAATGCAATAAAGTTTACCGAGCAAGGAGAGGTGGTGTTAAACGTCTCGCTTGCAGATAAAAACAGTGAGACAAAAAAAGAAACGAGCCTTAAATATGCAAACAGGGAGGGGGACAGTGTTAAAGAGTGCTATCTGCAGTTCTCCATAGCGGATACTGGAGTAGGCATTCCAAAGCAAAAATTGCATGCTATTTTCGACAGTTTTTCTCAAGCAGACTCATCAAACACAAAGGCACATGGCGGTGTTGGGCTGGGTGTGACAATATCAAAAAAATTAATCGAGATGATGGGCGGCGAGGTGTGGGTGGAAAGTGTTGAAGGCAGAGGAAGTACATTCTACTTCAACGTAAGGTTATGGCAGCAAGCAAAAAATAGTGAAACAGTATTAGCAGATGTTGATTTAAGCGGGGTGAAGCTGCTCATGATTGATGGCAGCCCGGCTTATCAATCTTTTGTTAAAGATGAACTTGCTCAGCAAGGTGCAACAGTGGTGCTGGCACAAAGCCATGCAGATGAGATGCAGCCATTGATGGGCAGTGAAGCAGAACCTGTGTTTGACTTGGTAATAGTAGATCATCTGCTGTCAGACAAGGATGACATAACATTTATTGAAAAAATCAGGGGCCAGTACCGCATAAAAAAAGACATTTCAATATTGCTTTTGGGAGCTTACTGTAAATATTTCAAGGCTACCCCAGGTGTTAAACTGGGCACGGCAAGCTGCATCAAGAAACCGGTGCGCACAGCCGACCTTATTTTTGAGATAAAAAACAAGCTAAATTCAAGATAATGACCTTCAGTGTAAGAAAAGCAGAGCGTTGCAAAAAAGCCAGACTCATTTCTGGCATGCTCGCGCTGTTTTTTTTATTTGTGAGCTCATTCTCTTTTGCTTCCATAGCACTGGCATACAATATTGTGATCATCACAAGTAAAAATGCTGCGCCATACAATAGCTTTGTAAAGGAGTTTAAAAATGTTCTTCCAGACTCCACTGTCAAAGTTGTGAACATGGAAGGGGAAGTTGACAAGGGTGGCGTGATGATCAGGGGGATCACTGAAGATAAAACGGATCTTATTGTTGCACTGGGATCCAGGGCAGCTTGGGCGGCTAAAGACAGACAAGATATTCCGGTCATGTTCTCTATGCTATCTAACCCAAAAAAGTATGAAATTGATAGCAGAGCAGGCATTAGGATAGGTTTTTCCGCTTCTCAGAAGATGCTGATGTTTCGTGAGATTCTGCCTGGAGTCCAAAAAATTGGAGTGTTATACGGAAAAGATAGTGAGGGCGCAATCAATGACATTAAAGAAATTGCAAATAAAGTCGGCATAACAATTATTGCGAAAAAAATTGATGATATCAGGGAGGTTGCGCCTGCCGTAGATGACCTGCTGAAGCAGGTTGATGCTTTATGGTTGCGCACAGATAAAATCATCACGAGTAATGCCCGGTTGCTTAAACAGGTTATTCTATTGCGCGCGTTACGCAAAAAAATACCAATTATTGGTGAAAACAGATGGACTGTGCAAAATGGCGCACTGTTCAGTCTGTTTGCAAGTTACCAAAGCCTGGGAGCCCAAGCTGGAGAGTTGGTTGAGCGCCTAATGGAAGAAGGAGAATTCGGGTTTCAGTACCCATCAACTGTTAATGTTCTTATGAATTCAAACGTGGCAGAAAGACTCTCTCCAGGAGTTAATATCGTTGCCCCCCGGGATGCATTTTTTATTAAGTAATAACGTATGAAGACGGACGTGTAATGGAGATACATTGAAAACATCTATAGAATTTCCACTAAAAATAAAAATGATATTTCTTATGTCATTGATTGTGGTTGTATCTGTCGTTGTAATTGCAACAGCTTTTGTCTCCCATACCCAGCGCCAGATTCAGGATGAGTTTGATATCCGAATTCAATCTGCTGTTGATGCAGCAGCAAAAAATCTTGAACTTTCTGTAATGATCAAACAGGTAGATGAGATTGAGCGCGTACTCAAAACCATGTTGCATACGCCTGATCTTGTTTCTGTCTCTGTATACGATGAAGCGAATGTGTTGCTTTCCAAGCATGAAAATAGAAAATATCTGCCTTTAAAAGTAAAAACCATCCAGCAAAAAATCATTGTTGATGAAGTTCAGATGGATGAGATTCAAATGCTGGAAAATGAGCATCCAATAGATACACATGAAGTTGTTGGTAGTGTTGTAGCGTTATTCAGTATAGAGAGAATGGAGCAGGATTTAAATGAAGTCATTAAGTTTTCACTTCAATTAACCCTGGTCGTTATAATCATAGCAATAATTATCGGTTACTATTTTGCAAATGCACTGACCAAACCATTGGCACAATTGGTTGATGCAACCCAGAAAGTAGCGGAAGGTGATTTAAGCTATACAGTTCCCAGTAAGACTTCTGGTGAGATTGGCCACCTATCATACTCTTTTGGGATAATGGTCTCTGAGCTGGCAAATGATATTGCAAGAAGAGAGAAGGTTGAACGCCAACTGCGGGAAAGCAAACTACGTTTTCAAGCGCTTGCAAACAAAGCTCCCGTAGGCATCTTGCAGTTTACTGCATTAGGTGAGTGTGTTTTTGTAAATCCTCGTGGGCTGGAGATGCTGGATGCGGTGGAGAAAGATGTTTTAGAGCGAAACTGGCTTGATAGAATACATCCTGATGATAAAGGGTTGGTTGCATCTCAGTGGAACAGGTGCATTACCCAGCAGAAATCATTTTATTCAGAATTTAGATTTGTTCACCCTAGCAATGAGAGTGTTTGGGTGATAGGTGAAGTACATCCTGAATTGAATGATTCGTCTGAGGTCAGTGGTTATATCGGAACGATTACTGATGTGACGCCGTTGAAATTGATCACGGAGGAGTTAAAAAGAAGCAATGATGAACTTGAGAGTTTTGCTCGAATTGCTTCTCATGACTTAAAAGAGCCAATGAGAAAAATCCAGTCATTTGGCAGCATTCTTGAAGAGGATTTTTCAGAGTCGCTTGGAGAGAGTGGACGCGCCTATCTTGAGCGAATAATAAATGCTGCTCAGCGCATGCAGGCTTTAATTGATGGGCTTCTGGCCTATTCAAGAATAACAACAAAACCAAATCCTTTCTGCCCGCTAAGTTTAGAAAGCATAGTATTTGAGGTAATTTCTGATCTTGAGATTGCGCTTAAACAGTCCGCAGGCAGTGTGACTATAGGTGAGTTGCCGGAGGTGCTTGCAGATCCTCTGCAAATGAGGCAGCTAATGCAGAACCTGATAGGAAATTCAATTAAATATCATCGTGACAATATACCACCAGTTGTAAAGATAACCGGCTGCATTGTAAATGACATGCTGGAGGTCACAGTTAGTGACAATGGCATAGGGTTTGATGATCGTTATGCAGACAGGATCTTTGGTGTATTTGAAAGACTGCATGGTCGAAGTGATAAATATGAAGGCACAGGTGTAGGGCTGTCGATTTGTAAAAAAATCGTAGAAAGGCATGGCGGATCTATTCATGCATACGGTAAATGTGGTGAAGGTTCAAGGTTTGTCTTCACGTTGCCACTGTATAAGGGAAAGGTAAATGTTTAATGGTGAGCTGAAATTGCTGTTGGTTGAGGATGACCCTGAAGATAAGGAGATATTCAACCGCATGCTCTCTAAAATTGAAGGGCTAACTTACTGTATCAAATGGTGCAGCTCTTTTTCTTCGGGACAGAAAGAGATTCTAGACGATCAGTATGATGTTATCTTTATGGATTACCGGCTCGGTGAAGAGGATGGGGTTAGCCTTTTGCGTTATGCAAAAGAGCACGGCTGTCGAGCGCCAATAATATTTTTAACTTCAGAAACAGGGCGTGAAATATACAAGGAAATCAAGCAATGGGGTGCGCTTAATTACTTGAAAAAGGGTGACGTTACCCCTGACCATCTGGCGATTGCGATTGATTATGCTATAGAGATAGCGGCCCAGTACCAGCTGTTGCGTGAGATTGCATCTCGTGATGGTTTAACCGATCTTTATAATTATGTTGAGATGCATCTGCTACTTGAAAAGGAGATGAATCACGCGCGTCGTTATAATGCCTCCTTGTCTCTGATAATGCTGGATATTGATTGCTTTAAAGCGATTAATGACAGTTTTGGTCATTTGGTTGGTGATTGTGTGTTGCAATGGCTGGCGGATTTGATTAAAAATTCATCAAGAAATTGTGATATCAATGGCCGTTGTGGTGGAGATGAATTTGCAATTATTTTGCCAGAAACGACCGGTAGCAGTGCTTATAAAAAAGCAGAGTCGTTGCGTCAGTTGATTGAAAAAAACCCATACGGTGATGGGGCGGTTAATGTCCCTGTTACGATCAGCGCAGGTGTCGCCGAACTGAAGGGGGATGATACAAAAGAGTCCTTTATTCATAAAGCAGACAAAGCGCTCTATTGTTCAAAATCAATGGGAAGAAATTGTGTTCGTTATGAAATGGAATAGCGTGGATTAATTCGATTACTTGTTTTTAACAGAGCCTGTTAGTGCTGGATGGGGTGTTAGTGGCAGTTCTGCGCTGGCTTGGTCTTTGTCCATGGTGAAGTGCAATGCTGAATTATTCAGCGGCCATCTCCCTTTATATATATTGTGAGCTTCAGCTCCTTTAAATACCAGGTAACTGTATTTTTTATAATGGGGTAGCTTGCGGCCAAGGCGATGAATAACATCTGGGGTGTGCGCCGCAAACCAGCCAACCGTATGTTTTGGGCTGGAAGGGTTGGGCACGGCCAGGGCAATGCTGTGTGTGGTGGTTGAAAATGGCTTTTTGTTGATACTAAATTGTGCGGCTTGATTTGAAAACAGCTCTTCTGCTGTTGAATTCTTAACGGTTTGTAGTAATTGGTTGCTCTGCCCAAAAAGCCATACTGCCTGGTTCACTGGCAGTTGCTCAACTTCTCTGTCCCATTTGATCTCCAGTGCGGAGGAGCGTCTGGCCCAGTTGTCTGCCAGCTTTGCATATTCAGATCTAATTTCAGCAGGGGCGTTTGATGGAAGCACGATCAGCACCTTCTCTGCACCAAACAGCTGCGCAAATGAGCTGGGTATCTCACTGGGGTCAAGTTGCCGGAAGAGATCAAATTGTGGGTCAACCTTAATGCGCAAGGGTCGGCTTTTAAAGTGCAGCTCCAATGTGGCCTGCCGCTGGCTCATGGAAAACAGATGGTGCCGGTATTCATCCTCTCCCTCCAATTGAATCAGCATGGGTATCTGCAGCTTAAAAACCGGCTTGGTCTGGGTCTGTATTAAAGCGGCGCTAAGTTTATATCCAGTGGCTGTTTTATTAACCGCCACATCATCAAGCTGAAGTTCCGGTGCGCCAACCCGTGTTGTCCATTGCTTGAATTCTGCACTTAATGCTTTCTTGCTGACAAACTCAAAAGCGTGGCGAATGTCATCAAAGTTTGCAACTTTGAAAAGATTATTTTTATAAAAATATCGCAGCCCTTCAACAAATATGGTATCCCCCAGCCGTTGGC